>JAPKZC010001104.1 GCA_026394025.1 Candidatus Solibacter sp. | reverse complement strand
GGTTACAGGTTGATTCCCGGGCCAAAACCTATCGTTTTGCGCACTTGTGTGGGATACTCACTTAGAGTACAGGCTAACAACACAAGCATGTCCCAGTTGGACGACGCAGTAACAAGATATAATAAATTGCTGGAGACCGGCCCGTATAGCGACCTCGCTTGGGCCGAGGCTCTGCACGAACGCATGGAGAGCGGCAGGCTCTCGGCGGGCGGACGCCTTATCTGTCCCTTTCTGCGTCCCAACTTCATTTCGCGGCGGCAATATGATTCGCTGGTGAAGACCGGCGAATCTCTCATCTCGGCCATCGACCGTATGGAGCAAATGGTGCTTGCCAGCCCGGCCTTACTGGCGCGCCTGGAGCTGCTGCCCGCGGAGAAAATGCTGGCGGCAATCGACCCTGGGTATCAGGCCCTCGAAGTGGCGGCGCGCCTGGATTCCCACCTGGTTAACGGGCAGCTCCATTTCGTCCAATACAATGCGGATTCACCCACCGGCGCCGGCTATGCCGACGCCCTGGCCGAGTTGTTCTGGGAAATCCCCCCGGTCAAGGAATTGCGCAAGAAGTACTCCCTGACCCGCGTGGGCAGCCGCAAGCACCTCCTGCATGCCCTCCTGAAATCCTATAAGCAGTTCGGCGGCTCCAAGAAACCCAATATCGCCATTGTCGAGTTCCGGCACACTTACTCATCCGGCCAGAGCGAGTACGAACTGTACCGCGATTTTTTCCGCGACGAAGGCTACCTCGTGGAGATCGTCTCACCGGAGCAACTCGAGTATCGCAACGGCGTCCTGCGCAAGGGCTCCTTCGAAATCGACCTGGTGTACCGCCGGCTGGGCGTGCAGGAGTTTCTCATCCGCTTCGATCTCACCCATCCGCTGGTGCAGGCCTATCGCGATCACGCGGTGTGCGTGGTGAACAGCTTCCGCAGCGAACTGGCGCACAAGAAGGCGATGTTCGGCCTTTTGACCGACGAAACCATGACCACCAAATTCCCCGCCGTGGAGCGCAAGGCCATCCGCGATCACGTGCCTTGGACGCGTCTGGTATCGGCCGCCAGGACCACTTACGACGAGAAGCCCATCGATCTCCCGGAGTTCATCAAGCAGAATCGCGAACGCCTGGCGCTCAAGCCAAATGACGATTACAGCGACCAGCACACGTACTTCGGCTGGGAGATGGATAGCGCCGGTTGGGACCGTGCGCTCAAACTGGCCATGCGCGCGCCCTACGTGGTGCAGGAACGCGTGGGACCGGTGAGATCGGTCTTCCCGTTGATGACCTACGGCCACTTGGAGTTTCGCGAAATGCAGGTGGACGTCCACCCGCACGCGTACCTGGGCAAAGTGCAGGGCTGCTCCAGCTGGCTTTCCATGGGCAAGACAGGTTTCTCTTCCGCCGCAGGCATCGTACCCACCTTCATTCTGGATTCCAGATAGGCGCTCCGCACCGTAACGGCGAACGCCTTGCGCTCCGTGCCGCCGCTGCCCGTGGCGACCAGCGTGTAGGTAGCCGTGGCCTTCGGGTAGAAGCGGGCACAGTTCTTCGCGATCGGGGAAGTTGCAGGCCGGCGGGTTCCATCCGAACGGAACTGACATGCGCCACCCCGTAGCACAGGGTCGCTGCTTCGCCGCGGGGAATCTGCCGTTCGCTGGTCGTGCATCCGCAAGGTCGCAACGAACGGCATCATCACCACCATTGCCGGGAACGGCTCTCAGGGTTACTTGATCGCGCGGGCTTTAGTCGCCGCCAAACGCAGCCCGGAAACACACCCGTACCGACGCCCAGTCCGCATCGGAGAGCCTGCCGATCACCCGGACCTCGCGCTGAGATAGAGTGACCGGATACAGCCTGAAGTACGACTCCGCACGCAGCCCCGCTTGTTTCCAACTACGCAGCGCACAATCGCTCGGGGCGAACGGCGCCGGAGCCTGTGTCGTGATCAGGCCCACCACGACGTCGGGCCTGTGTCGATGGTAGTCTTCCTCGAGAGCACGACTGCCGGACGAGTCTTCGTCACCTGCGCGCCGGGAAACGCGCCTACGACGACGTCTCCGGGTTTCAACGGCCTTCCCGCTCCCGATCCTCAAAGCGGCGCACGGCATCCGCCGTCGCTTCGGCGAGATCCTCGTCAGACCAGGAATCGGACCACTCGATAGGGCGTCCACCCGCAAGATCGGCAAGTTGATGGGCCCAATTCAGGACCTTTCCAGCCTCCTCCGGCGGTAGGGCACGGACCGCGCTGATCAGTGATTCTTCCTGTAGGGTCAGCACCATGTTTCCATTCTATCGCTACCCGCAGGTCCCCGCCCCTACGTCCGCCCCAGCAGACTAACCTGGGCGTGCAGGTTCGCCACGCCCGCCGTGTAGCGCGAGTCGCTGACCGTGAAGGCGACGGCGTCCTCCAGCCAATCATGCCAGACGCCATCGGGATCGTGCGACGCCACGGTGAGCGTGTACTCCCCCGGACACAGTTCGCACCAGAAGGCGAACGCCAACTCCAGCGTGTTGCCGGCATTGCAGGGGCCCAGCTTCAGCCTTTCCAGTTCTGTGTTGGTGCCGTAAACGTTGAGCCCGATGCGAGTGCGGATCATAATGCCTACTACCGGGTCGGCCACCGCGTCGCGGAAGCGCACCGCCACCCGCACCACGGCGCGTTCGCCGCAGCGCCAGACCATGGTGGGCTTGTCATTCTCGCCGATAGTGGAGACGCGCAGGATCTCGGCGCGTCCGTCGCCGCGGCGGACGGTGGGAGCGAGCGGCGGCGTGACGCTCTCCCCCCAGGCGCGCAGTTGCAGGGCGACGTGCCTGCGATACGCCGCCAGTATTTCCTCGGGATCGCCGCGGCCCGCCAGTCTGCCCTGGTGCAGCCACCAGACTTCGTCGGTCAGCCGGCGAATCAGTTCCTCTTCGTGGGATACCAGCAGCACAGTGGCTCCGGCGCGGCGGATGCGGTCCAGCGCTACCGCGGCGCGCTCGCGCACCAACAGGTCCTGATGCCCGAAGGTGCGGTCGATGAGCAGCACCGGCGCGGGCGCCAGATTCAGCGCATCGTCCGGGCCCAGCCAGCGCACGTCGCCAGATGCCTTGATGGAGCCGGAAGATGGGGTTTCCAGCCCGGCGGCCAGCCGCAACAAACGGCTTT
>JAPKZC010000547.1 GCA_026394025.1 Candidatus Solibacter sp. | reverse complement strand
CCCTACGAGCACGACATGCCGCTCAACATCGGCGAAGCGCCGCAACGCGTGCTGTGCCGCATGCGCTCGCTCGGCTGCACCTATTGCACCGGCGCCATCCGTTCCGAGGCCGACACGCTGCCTAAAATCATTGAAGAGATGATTCAGTTCCGCCGCAGCGAGCGTGAGAACCGCGTGATCGATCATGACCAGGAAGGCTCCATGGAAATCAAGAAGCGCGAGGGCTATTTCTAAATGCCGGTGGAGCACTTGAGCCCTCACCTGAACCAGGACGCCACCGCTTGGATGGCAAAAGCACCCTCATCGGCCGCCTGCTCTACGATTCCAAGGGCGTCTACGAAGACCAGTTGGCCAGCGTCCGCAAGGCCACCCGCAACCTCTCCACCAACGGCCTCGACCTCTCCCTGCTCACCGACGGTTTGCGCGCGGAACGGGAGCAGGGCATCACCATCGACGTGGCCTACCGCTACTTCGCCACGCCGCGCCGCAAGTTCATCATCGCCGACACGCCCGGCCACGAGCAGTACACGCGCAACATGGCCACCGGCGCCTCCACCGCCAATCTCGCCATCATCTTGATCGACGCGCGCTTTGGCGTGCTGCCGCAATCGCGCCGCCACGCCTTCCTCGCCGCCCTGCTGGGGATTCCTCACCTCGTCGTGGCCGTCAACAAGATGGACCTGATGGAGTTCCGCGAGGACGTCTTCAACGCCATTCGCGCCGAATTTAGCGATTTCGCCGCCCGGATCGATGCCGGCGACATCGTCTACATCCCCATCAGCGCCCTGGATGGCGATAACGTGGTCAACCGTAGCCCGCGCTCACCCTGGTACCAGGGTCCGGCGCTGCTCGAGCACCTGGAGACCGTGCCCATCGCCCGCGACATCAATCTCGCCGACCTGCGCTTCCCCGTGCAGTACGTCGTCCGCCCTAATCTGGACTTCCGCGGCTTCGCCGGCCAGCTTGCCTCGGGGGTGGTGCGGCGCGGCGACGCCATCACGGTGCTCCCCTCCGGCCGCACCAGCCGGGTGAAATCCATCGTCACCTGGGAGGGCGCGCTCGATGAGGCGTTTGCCCCCATGTCGGTGACCCTCTGCCTGGAGGACGAACTCGACGTCAGCCGCGGCGACATGCTGGCCCTGCCCGGCAACCTGCCCCACGCAGCCCGGCGCTTCGACGCCACCGTGGTGTGGATGAACCAGAAGCCGCTGGAGCCCAACCGGTCTTACCTCATCAAACAGACTACCCAGGTCACCCAGGCCCGTGTCCGCGAGATCCGCTACCGTATCGACGTCAATACCCTGGAGCACCAGCCCGCCCGCGCGTTGGAACTCAACGCCATCGGCGTGGTCAGCGTGGAAGCCCAGCGTTCCCTGATGTTCGATCCCTACCGCAAGAACCGCTTCACCGGCAGTTTCATCCTGATCGACCCCATCACCAACGAGACCATGGGCGCGGGCATGATCCTCCAGGCGGAGGCTCCCCAAGTTGCGGCCGGGCGGGTGACCGATGCCGAGCGCCGCGCCCTGCGCGGACACGGTCCCTTGGCTATCTGCCTGCCGCCCGGCCGCCTGGACCTTGCCTGGCTTCTGGAGCGGCGCCTGTTCGACCACGGCTACTCAGTCCATGTGATTCAGCAGCCGGAGAACCTCCGTCTGGCGGTACTCACTGCGCTGGCCGCGGGGCTCGTCGCCATTGTCGCCCCCGCCGGTCCGTCGGATTGGGAGCTTTTGCGTCAAGCCGTGCCGGCGGAGCAACTGGTTTGCGCCGAAGACGTTCAGCAAGGCATGGAGGCGGTCGCCCGCCTGGGACGGTCGGAGGGCCCCCTCACCGGCGGCGACGGCATTTAAGACCGTTCTCCGAACTCCCCCAGCCTGCAGCCCGGCTTATCTGCCCCTATGCTGCTAAGTCCATTTTTTGCAGTCAGTTGGATGGTGCCTGGCCTGGACCCTAGCGGCAGTTCCCCCCAAAACACGGCACCACCCCGCTTGTGGTGTCGTATTTTTCAACGCTCTTCTCGCCCCTATCCCCTTCGATATCATCGGCTTCCGCCAGTACCTCACTAGTACTAGTTCGACCAGCCGTTTCTCAAATCTCGGGTTTTGATGATTGACTGCCAGCATCGCGGCTGGTACCATTTACCTACGTTCGATGACGCCGAGGTATATTGCCTGGGTGCAAGGGCGGTTGTTTTTGACACGGAGGATTAACGCGCTGTTTCGCGTCGTGAGTGAGAAATCACTTCTGGACGTGACTGGCGCGGAAAGATTCTAATGACGGGAAAACTGTTAATTTTCGCAATTTCAACCCTCTTGACGGTGGCTCCGGCATCAGCAGTTACGTTCCTGCAGTTCTTCCAGCAGAACGGTCTGCTCACGCCCTTCACTCTTACCAACACCGGAAGTGGTATCTCGATTTCGACGAATTCCGCGATCGAGTACAAGTTCGCCGTGCCCAACGCTCTTGGTACGGCATCTCGCTTGGGCACTATGGTCTTCACCGCCTCGTCGACCGCATTCGCCACGGACGGCGGCAGCACCAATATCGCCGAGGGCGGTTTCTCGGGCATCGGCGACATCTTCGACACGGCCACCGGCACCTTGGCGCTGCACTGGACGTTCGGCAACACCGGCGCCATCCTGGTGAACTCCGCCGGTACCGGCGGCACCTTTACCGACTCCAGACCGGGGCCTACGGAAGTGGTTTTCTCATCGCCCTACCTCAATTTTGATCTCGCCACGTTCGGGTCGTTCTCCTTTGGCTTGTCGGGCGCGACTTCACTTTGGGCCAGCGACGGCGGCACCTTCCCCCCCTGCGCCACCTGTAGAATTGCCTCCAACAGTGCGTCCTTCGCGGGCACGATGGACGCCATCCCGACGCCGACGGCTCCCGAACCCTCCACCATGGCGCTCTTGGGTTCGGCCCTGATCAGTCTGGGGCTCTTTGGCCGCAAGCGTCTCACTCGCTAGAGTCCTTGTCTAAGAAATTGTAATTCGAATGCGTCAAGTTTAGGCAATAAGGCGCTCGCGTTCGCAACAGGCTTGGATTTCCGATTCCAGGCGATCAAATGCGGT
>JAPKZC010000036.1:1510-6588 GCA_026394025.1 Candidatus Solibacter sp. | reverse complement strand
CACTCGGACGCGAGAACCGCGCGCACTTCCCGCGGGTCACTGATCGCCGCCACCTTCGCCGCGCAGTTTGCCGGGATACGCAGCACGGCGCGCTTGATCTTGGCCCGGATGTCCTCCCATGCCGCGTTTACCTCAGCCGCCGCGATCATGCGGCCGGCCCTTTCCGCCGCTTCCATCTCGCGGATTTCAGCGAGGGCCAGTTCCTTCCGGCGCCACGCTTCGTTCTGCGAGACCTTGGCCCGCTGGTCGGATTGGGAGAGATTAGGCATGTATGATTGAGAAATGGCCACAAAAGGGAATGCGAGAATTGTCCTGGTTAATACCACCTTCCTTCAGAAGCAATTGCAGACACTCCTCGTTTTTGCCGGGTATTCGGGGAGCGGCTTAAAACCGGACACCGGCGAAGAGATACCTTCCTTTGACGCGGCCATCAGATCCCACCTGCCGATTTGGGGGGAGATCACCGGAATGGACCATCATTTCGGCCCTACGCTCACTATTAAGGGAAAAAACCACGAGGTTCAGATCGTTATACCTTGGCATCAAATCGGAGCGATATTTGCGATCGGCGACGATACTCCCGCCGTGGTTGGATTCGTACTCGCCAAGCCATAACCCCCCTCACATTTCGACCCCTGCAACTGGGTCAACGATGTCTGCGATTCTGGCCGATATCTGGCCGATGGGAAAAAGGCCCGTGTACCAGGATGTACCAAAGGGGTGTGATTCTGGGGATTTTAAATTGTCTGGTGGTAATACGTAGGATCAATAACTCACGCGTTTTCAGTGGCTAGGTAGAGACCGATCCCGTCCCTGGCCACCACCCTGATTCATCCAAGACAAGTACTCGCCAAGCACCTCGGCCACGTCCTCTGCGCCCATCCCATCTCATGTCGCGGTAGCTGGTTCAACCGCGGCAGCGGCCGGCAGGAGCCTGGCCAACATTAACTCATTAAGCGGCACTCTTTGAGATTTCGTACAAAACTATCGGATAAAGAAAAGAGTACAAGGGCTGATTCTATTGATTTATCGATTTGGCGCGCTAATTGCTTAGCTTCTGGACCGGAGGTAACTTTATGGAGCTGAAGTGTATCGGAGGCCACCTCACGCCTCTTAGGACCTTAGCCTTGCTGGTGACCGCCGTATGCACGTCTGCCTGGCCGCTCCAGGCCGACTCGCTTGCCTGGACTTTCGACCAAACGGTGTTCGATCTCCCGGCCGGGGGTTCGGCGGTCGTCTCAGGGACAATAACCCATGTCGGTACTCATTTGATCGAGCGCTTCGGCGATGCCGGCGGAGGGACAATTCCTTGCGGCCCGGTCTTCCTGTGTGCCGCGCACTGGGATCCTGCTATCGTAGCGTTCGCAGCGGCCCACCATGGCGATCCCCCGTACGTAGACCTGCTCTACGCGGGGCCCATCTTCGACTTCTTCTTGCTGCCTGATGCTCCCGTCGGCGCCAGCGATACCTTTACGATAGATATCGGCGCTTGGGATACCGTTGCTCTCGCATGGATCGAGACGGGCTTTGCAACCATCACGGCCCGCGTCATTGAAGCCCCCGTGCCGGAACCGGGTGCCTGGCTGTTGCTGTGTTCCGCGATGGGTGGATGCGTCCTGATCCGCCGCCGGTGCAGATAGCCGGCTCGGGAACCGGCCATAACGCCGGCTTCAGCGTTTCGTGGATGTTCCGTGCGGGTGGAACTGCTCGTCAGGAAAGCGATTTGCCGACCTGGTAGAGCATCGTCACTCCAGCAGCCAGGAAAACCACGGCCGCCCCAACCACCCAAACCGAGCCGGTCACAGCGGCCGCAATCGCTCCGATGACGCCGAGTGCGAACAACGCGGTGCCGATCATCGACCTCCGGCGCATCTGCTTCTTCTGATCTCTCACGACGGTCACCACCAGATATTGTCGCCCAGTTTCCCGACGACGGCACGGCGCGCGGCGAGGTTAGTCACCTGACGGGGGGGACCGCCGGGATTGTCCAGAGATGGATCTTGTGCCCCTCCACTTCGATGGTCTTCTCCGGCGGCCAGTCGCCCATATCGTGGTAGTGGGAAACCACCCGGGTGCCGGGCTTAAGGTCTTTCCACAGCTTGGGCCGGAGCTTGAGGTTGATCCATGGCCAAAGATAGAGGGTGACCACCGTGGCCTCGCGGATATCCGCCTCGAACAGGTCCTCGGTGCGGAACTTAACCAAGCGGGTCACCTTCTCATTTTGAGCATTGGCGACTGATTCCTTGATGCGCTCGGGGTCGATATCGATGCCGACTCCCCGCGCGCCGAAGTCCTTCGCGGCCGTGATCACAAGCCGGCCGTCGCCGCAGCCGAGATCGTAGACCACATCTTTCCTGGTCACGCCGGCCAATTGCAGCATCGCCTTGGTCTGTTCCGGCGAGGATGGCTCGTAGCGAACGTCGGGTGCGCGCAGCGGCGCTTTCTGGGCGGAGGCCGAAGGCGCGAAACCGGTCAGCGCGGCCAGGGCAAGAATAAGAATCACGCGGCGACACATTGGAAAGACCTCCTACATCGGTGATGTTCGATGACCAGAGTAGTAGCACGGTGCGGGCACTGGGTCCAGCCCGCTGCCACCTGGCTGCCGCCATTTCTCCCGGCTAACCGATACAATTGAATATCGGAGTTGCTGTCTTGGGGATTATGGCATGACGGAAAACGAAAAAGAGAGGGCGAAAGCTACGGCGGCGGCCGGGGTTGGTGCTGGTGTCGGTACTGCTGGTGGCGCATCGGTTGGTGTCCTGGAACTCGCCGCCCAAGGGGCGGTGACCGGATTGTCCGCCGGCTTGGTCATCGGCGTTGGCGCGGTGGCCGGCGCCCTGCTTGGCCTGGCCGGCTACGGCGTCTACCGCAAGATCACGAAGAAGGGGAAAAGCTGACCGTCGCGTTCGCGGTCTCACCCGACCGGCAACACGCGAATCAGCCCCAACGATACTCCCATCATCACCAGGCCGACACACGCGATCACCGCGGCTGAGGCCACCGGGAGCAGCTTGAATGCACGGCTGCCGGTGAGTTTTTGGCTTGCGGGCAGCAGATTGCCGACGCACAGCACGAGCACTCCCATCGCCATCAGTACGGCGGCCAACCCGGCGCTGAACCCCACCAGCAGGAGCATCCCGAGACCGACCCTGCCGAGCGAGATCGCGCTCAAGAGCACCACCAGCGCGGACGGACACGGTACCAGGCCGCCGCTGGCGCCGAGGGCAATCAGGCTGCCCATGGTGATCTCGCCCGGAGGCGCGTGACTGTGACCATGACTGTGACTATGACTATGACTATGACTGTGATCGTGGCCGTGATGAAGGTCATGATGATCCTGCGCGCGCAGGCGGCGGAAGAACAGCAAGGTGCCTACCCACACGATGCTGAGCCCGGAGATGGCGCCCAGAATGGGAAACAGCTTTTCCGGCAGCACGTATTTGGAGAGGAACAGGGTCACAAAGCCGAGGAGGAAGACGCTCGCGGTGTGGGTGAAGGTGACCATCGCGCCGAGGAACACGGCGTGCCTGAAGGTGCCGCGAGAGCCCACCAGGTACGCTGCCACAATGGTCTTTCCGTGGCCGGGCGACATGGCGTGCATGGCGCCCAGGCCGAAGGCCACGGCGATGCCGATCAAAGTCAACTGCCAGCCGATCTGCTGGCGATGCAGCAGGCGGGAAAGGTAATCGCCCTTCACCACCTGTCCCGGCGCGGAGGGCGCCGGAGCGGTTTCGGACACGGGCGCATCGGTAGCGACCGGTTCCACGGGTGGAGTCGCCGGCGCGGCGGGAGCGGTCCAGGTGAATGTGGTCTTCAGGTCCTGCGGCGGGGCCACCATCGGGTCCTGCGGATAGGCCGTCAAGGCGGCACTGCGGCTCTTGCCGCCCGGACCGACGATTTCCTTCCACCCGCTCCGCTCCTGGTAGTTGCGGTCCTGGTAAGTGAACGTGCCTGCGGCGGCGTCCACGTGCAGGTCCGCGGTGATGCGCGCCACCTGCATATTGCCGGCGCCGTTGACCGCGATCTCCAGTTTGGCCGCCCACTGGCGCGCCTGCTCGATCGCCTTCTTCTGGGTATCGGCATCGGGACCCCACTGTTGAAGCATTTCGAAGGTTGGAATTTCGGCCAAGTCCATGACATAGCGGATGGCGACGCCATGGGCGCCGGGCTCCAGTCGGGCGTAATGGTTCACGCTGAAATTCCCCATGGGGTGGGCCGCCGCCAGAGCGGCGAAAAACGACGTAAGCAGGACGAGTCTCATTGCCATTTGACTGCTATACGCGGCGGAGTGAGAAAATGGATTACACCGGATGCCGCAGAAACTCCTGATTGCGCTGTTTTTCTTGTCTTCCGTCCCGCAATTCCACCTGCGCGACACCCAGGGCGTCACGCACACTGCCGCCGAGTGGGCCGGCCGGAAGGCGGTGCTGCTCTACTTCGTGACCATCGATTGCCCGGTGGGCAACAGCTACGTCCCGGAGATGAACCGCCTGCGCGAAGCCTACGCCGCGCGTGGCATCGGCTTCTATGCAGTGCAGGCCGACCCGTCCGTTGCCGAACCTGAAGTGGTCCGCTACGCGCGCGACTACCGATACAGTTTCCCGCTGCTGCTGGACCCGGCGCAGACACTGGTGCGCCACACCAACGCCACGGTGACTCCCCAAGTCGCCGTGCTCACGCCGGAGGGAAAGGTGCTTTACCTGGGACCGGTGGATAACCGCGTGGAGGATTTCGGCAAGCAGCGGCCACAGGCCACGCAGAGCTACGTGCGGCAGGTGCTGGACGGTGTGCTCAGTGGGAAGGCCGTCTCTGTCGCCAGCCACAAATCCATCGGCTGCGCGATTCCGAGGGAGACCCCACGGGGGAGCGTGAAGTGAAGATTATCTGCCTGATGCTGCCCGCCGCATCATAGAATGTATCCAGGTCACGGAATGCCATCTCCTATCACGCAGGTCCCGCGACCCGGATTGCTGCGGCAAATCGGGTTCTTCAGTGCTACCGCCCTGGTCATCTCCAACATGGTTGGCACGGGGATTTTCGCCACCACGGGCTTCATGGCGGGGGATCTGGGAAGCGCG
>JAPKZC010000036.1:0-1450 GCA_026394025.1 Candidatus Solibacter sp. | reverse complement strand
GATTGATTCTGGCGTGCTGGACGGCGGGCGGGCTGTTCGCTCTGGCGGGCGCGCTCAGCTATTCCGAACTCGGCATCAATTTTCCGAGTTCAGGCGGCGAGTACGTGTATCTGACCCACGCGTACGGGCCCGAGTGGGGATTCATGACGGGGTGGGTTTCCTTCTTCGCCGGCTTCTCCGCGCCCATCGCCGCCGCCGCGCTGGCCTTCTCCGACTACCTTGGATATTTTTTCCCCGCGCTGAAGCAGGCCAACGCCACGCTCGTCATCGGTAGCGGCGCGTTTTCGCTGCGCCTGGGCGCCGGCCAGATGACGGCGGCGGCGCTGATCGCGGTGTTCACGGCGCTGAACTGCTTTGGCGTGCGCCGTGCCGCCAAGGTGCAAAACGTGCTGACCGCGACCAAGCTGTTAGTGATCGCCGGGTTCGTGATCATCGGGTTCGCCGTGGGCACGGGCGATTGGCGGCACTTTTCCGAGCCTGCCGTACGCACCTCTACTCTGGGACTGCCGACGCAGTTCATGATCAGCCTGCTGTGGGTGATGGTGGGGTATAGCGGCTGGAACGCCGCCACCTACGTGGCCGAGGAAGTGCGCCGGCCGGAGCGCACGTTGCCTGCCGCCATCGCAGCCGGCAGCCTGATCGTGGCCGTGCTGTACCTGGGGCTCAACATGATCTTCATCTACGCCACGCCGCTGGAGAGTCTGAAGGGTCAAATTGCGGTGGGAACGCTCTCGGCATCCAACCTGTTCGGCCCCCGGGTGGCAGGCGTGTTCTCCGCGCTGATGGCGATCTCGATTGTTTCCACGGTGAGTGCGATGGTGACCATTGGGCCGCGCGTGTATTACGCGATGGCCAAGAACAAGGCGTTCTTCAGCAGTGCGGCCAAGGTGGATGCGCGCTGGCACACGCCGGTGAACGCCATCCTCAGCCAGGGACTCTGCGCCATCGCCATGACGGTGACGCCGTTTCCGGAACTGGTGGTGTATATCGGGTTCAGCCTGACCCTGTTTACGGTGCTTTCCGTGGCGTCGGTTTTTGTGTGTCGGCGGCGGCGCACGGGATGGCAGCGCCTCAAGGCGCTGGATTTCGCCTGGCCGTTGATTCCCGCTTCGTATATTCTGGTGGGGACCTGCATGATGGTTTACGGCGTGGTCTGGCAGCCGCGCGCGTCGCTGACCGCGCTCGCCACGGTCGGGGCGGGGGCGTTGGTGTACCACTACGGCGTGCGGGTTCCCAAGGCCTAGCGGTGTGCCGGAACCGCGCTCGGATAGAATAGTGTTCGGTCACAAACGGCAACGGAAGAGGCATTGATGTTTTCGAGACGAGGTTTCGGCAATACCGTGGTGGCAGTCACTAACTTCATGAAGGATGCCCTTGCGTGATCGCGGCCCAAGCGCCCACGCGCGTACGTTATTGGGTGATCGTATTCGCGGTCGCCCTGGCGGTGGTC
>JAPKZC010000375.1 GCA_026394025.1 Candidatus Solibacter sp. | reverse complement strand
TGACGGCGGAGTGGATTGATGAACTCTCAACTGACCGTTATCGCCCGATGATGCGGTTGCTGGATTCCGGGGACATCGAGTTTCTGCGTTCGCAAGCGGGATTCACACCGAAAATAGAATCAGAACTACGCGCGCAGCGCTGCCAGGTTTTTTGCGGCTACCTGCGCTGTCTGAACATGGATTTCAAGCGGGTGTGCGTGGCGCTGAAGCTGGTATTGGTGCAATCCGAGCAGGATCGCCCGGATCTTTCCGCGGTTCTGGTCCACCACCAGATCATGTTTACGTCCGGACTGCTGGCGGTGTATTTCCGCCTTTTCCTCTATCGCTGGGGTATTTGCACGGTCGACGTGACCAGCCTGGTGCAGAGCTTCGACGCGATGCGGATGGAACTGCGCGTTCTGGTGCCCTCGGCCATGCCGGTTTGCGCCTAGCCTTGCCCACGCTAGAGTCGCTTGAGTAGTTCTTTCGCAGCCTTCAAGTGCGGGAATTTCTTTTCCGCTTCGCGGAATCCCTTAGTATGCACCCTGCGCCGCGCCCCGGTGTGATCCACCGGAAACCGCAGGTGCAGCATCTCGTGGTACATCACATATTCCAAAGCCAGAGCCGGCACGGACTCCCGGTCGAAGATGCGGCTGATGATGATGGCATTGTGCGAGGGATCGAAATGCCCCAACATGCTGCGTGAGGAACCACGGCTCCAGCCGAGCTGCGGGCGGCCCAGCAGACAATGGGCCCGGAGATAAACTTGCGGCCGCGGATCTGTTTGACCAGGTGCGCCTGCCGGCGGACGTCGCGGCGATTGAGGTAGAGGCGGTAGCGATGGGCGTAGATGCGGGCCGTGGGCTTGCGGTAGAGCTTACCGAGGAGGATATGGGCCAGCGCCTCCAGAACCGGCGCGGGCGCCCCGGCCAGCAGGTCTGAGATGCGAATTTCGAGCCGGCCGTCCTTCAGGCTGATGAAGCTGTCGGCGTTGGCGAAGCGGCAAAACTCGACGCGCATTTCGGGCGCGGCGGTGCGCGGCTTCAACTCGCGAAAGACGCGCGCGTAGATTTCCTCCGGCGATTCAAAAAACAGGGAACTTTGCAGACCCTGAATATCGGGCACCCCCATGCTTCCACCAGAGTAGCGCGGAAGCCGGAGGACGGGGGAACGGGGTAGTGTCCTAATGTTGCGTTGATCCGTTTTGCCGAAGTTCCCTCAGTCAACCGAGACGGCCGGCGCTTACGAGACGTTGCGTGCTCATCTTGTCGATCGGACGACGGCCCCGCCTGGCACGGGTGCCGGTCGCACCGTTTTGCTTCGGCGTGGAAAGCTGGCCTGGGCCAGCGCGTGCGATCAGATGCTGGCTCTTGTGGCCTCGCCATGCCCTGCAACGGGATCCCAGCCTCCTTCCAAGGTTGCAGCGGAACTGGTCCACTTCATAGCCGCACTGATTCTCAGCAGTGGAAAGGGGTCATGCTATGCCTGAGCTGAAAGTCACCAGCGCTCACCTGGAGCGGGACGCCTATCTCTGTGTTCGGCAGTCGACACCTCGCCAAGTGGTCGAGAAGGTCGAGAGCACGCAGCGTCAGTACGCGCTGCGGGACCGGGCCGTGGCGCAGGGATCGCCGCTGGATCGCATCCATGTGATCGATTGTGACCTCGGCAAATCCGCAGCCCACTATCAGTCAACAGACCGCGATGGATTCCAACAGTTGGTAGGCGAGGTGGCTCTCGGCAAGGCCGGTATCGTAATGGGGCTGGAAGTCTCACGGTTGGCTCGAAATTCCGCCGATTGGCGTCGGTTGATCGAGTTGTGCGCCATCGCCGGAACTTTGATCCTCGATGAAGATGGCCTCTACGATCCCGCCGCGTATAATGAAAGGCTCCTTCTCGGGTTGAAGGGAGAACTCAGCCAGGCGGAATTGCATTTCCTGAAGGTGCGCATGCCGGCGGTGTGCTCAACAAAGCGCGCCGTGGCGAACTGGAGATGGGACCACCTGTTGGCTTGGTCTAGCCAGTTGCAGATTCTTCCGCTGGTCGACGGCCGCGATTGCCGCCGACTGGCCCTGGTCGTCGATTTTGTCCTGCCATTGCGACTCCTGCTCCCAAACGTAGAGGTTCTGCTTCCGCGACTGCGCACCACTTTGGCGAGCACCAATTTGATTGAATCCACCTTCTCGATGGTGGAGACCGTGTGCCGCAATGTGAAGCACTGGCAAGGCGGCGATCAATACCTTCGTTGGGTGGGCAGCGGACTTTTGCTAGCTGAAACTCGATGGAATCGCGTCCACGGGTATCGAGAGATTCCCGTTCTGGTCAAGGAGCTGGAATTAGCCGTCCTCAAAGAGATCCCTCTCCGCCACGCCGTTGTGGCATGATCATCGGTGAGTTCAGTCGCGCGTTTCAACTAGAAAGCGGGCATCCTCTATCAGTGACACGAGCCACTTGCAAAACTCGGGGGGCAGGAAGGCAGCGAAAACAAATCTGAAGAAAATTGTTAAAAAGGGGCTGCGCTGCGGTAATCTGTTGTCGCTAAACAAAACCGATTACCGAGGCAACCCCTTATGCAGCTTACTCC
>JAPKZC010000417.1 GCA_026394025.1 Candidatus Solibacter sp. | reverse complement strand
TCCTGGGACAGGAGAACACTTACGGCGCCGTGGCGGGCCGCACCCCCGCGGGTCCCGTCACGTTTGCCCGCGTGTCTACCGACGACCGCCACGGCCGCTTGCGTACCTACGTCGGCGAAGGCAGGTTTACCGACGACCCCCTGTCCACGTTCGGATCGCGCGCCGTAGTGGAAGTGCCCGGACTGCAAAAACTCATGCGCTACATCTGCAAGAACGGCTTCGAACATCACGCCGCCATGAACGCGTCGCGCACCGCTTCCATTCTCGCCGAAGCCTTCGAAACCTATCTGGGCTGGGAGGTCTACCATCACGGTGCGGAATAATATCGCGTGGATCGTGCTTGCCGCAGTTATGCTGGCCGGATGTGGCGACAAGACGGCCGGCACTTCCGCTGGAACCATCGGGGTGGCGTTCGAAACCCTGCAAACCGAGTATTGGGTGGCCAGCCGCGATGGCATCGCGGCCGAACTCAAGAAGCGTAATCTCAACATGCTGGAGGCCATCGCCGATGGCGACGCCAACCGGCAATTCGAGCAGGTCCGCAACTTCATCACGCGCCGCGTGGACGGCATCATCGTGGTGCCCAAAGACGCCCAGACCGTGGTCCCGATGATCCGCGAAGCCAATCGCGCCGGCATCCCGATCGTGCTGTTCAACCGTCCGCCCGCCAAGAGCGACGCACGTTCCGTGACCGTCGTGGCGGACAACTTCAGCATCACGAAAGACACTGTGGCCTACCTCGCGGATCAGGCCCTCAAAGCGCCGGGCAAGCGCCAGGCCGCCATCCTGATTGGCGATCTCGGCGATATCAACGCAATCGCCCGCCGCGACGGCTTCGAAGAGGCGCTGAAACCGCACGCCGGACGCATCGAGATCGTCTCTCGCATCCCTACCGAATGGAACCAGGAGAAGGCGCTGGCCGGCATCACCAACGCGCTTCAGGCACACCCCTCCATCGACCTCATCTTTGTCTCGTCGGATCTGCTGCTGCCTTCGGTAGTCTCGGCCCTCAAATCGCGCGGCCGTTATCTCAAGGTGGGCGAACCAAGCCACGTCGTGCTCGGTGGTTTCGATGGCGATGCCACCGCCTATCGCATGCTGACCGAAGGCTACCTCGACGCCACGGGCGTGCAGGACGTAGGCTTCGACACGGCGGCCACCGTCCAGGCCGTAGTCGATCTCAAAGCCGGCAAGACTGTTCCAGAGACGCTGCTCGATCCGGGCTTTGTGATCCATCGGGGCAACCTCGCGCAGGTGGCTCCTCGCATGTGGGGCGCAGGCGTCCGTAAGTAGTCATGCGCGGCCTGCTCACTTCGCGATACCTGGTCGCGGTGCTGGCCGCTGCGTGCTTCGCGGTCTGCGCACCGCTCATCCCCGGGATGGCGACTTCGGGGAATCTCTCCAACTTGGTCTGGAATATGCTGCCGCTGGCAGTGGTGACTATCGGTGAAGTCTTCGTGCTGATCGCCGGCGGCATCGATCTTTCTGTCACTGCGATCATCGCGCTGTGCAGCGTGACCGGCGCGCTGGTAATGAATGGCCGCACCGGTTACCTCGCGGGCAACCCCGCCGCCGCGCCGGTCGCTGTCCTCTTCATGTTGCTGGTGGGTGCGCTGCTCGGTTTCCTGAACGGGTGCGCGGTGACGCGCCTGCGCATGCCGGCGTTCATTGTCACCCTCACCACGATGATGTTCTTCGGCGGCTTCGCGGTGTGGCTGACGCGTTCGGCGAACATCGACGCGCTGCCGCCCGCGTTCAACGGCCTCGCCGGGTTCGGGACACTGACTGTCGCGGTGGTGGTCGCGCTGGCCGCGCACCGGACCCTGCGACACAGCATCTTCGGCCGCTGGTTGTATGCCACCGGGATGAACGCGCGCGCCTCGCTGGTATCGGGCGTCCCGGTGCACGCGGTCACGATTGCCGCGTATAGCGTGAGCGGATTGCTCGCCGCCGCGGCCTCCGTCTTGTACACCGCGCGCCTCGAAACCGGATCGCCCGTACTGGGGCAACGCATTTTCCTGGACGTGATCGCCGCCGCGGTGATCGGTGGAACCAGCCTGTTTGGCGGCCGCGGCACGGTCGCGGGCACGCTGGCAGGCGTGCTTTTCGTCGCCCTGCTGGACAACAGCCTGAACCTTCTGGGCGTTTCCTTTTTTCTCGTTTTTACCGCGAAGGGAGTGGTCATCCTCGTGGCCGCGCTGCTCGATTCAGCGGCGCAACGGGTCCTCGGCGAGGCCGTCGAATGAGCCTGCTGCTGGACCGGATCTCGAAGAGCTTTTCCGGAGTGCCGGTGCTGCGCCAGGTCAGCCTGACGGTGGCGCCAGGCGAGGTCCTTGGCATCGCCGGCGAAAACGGCGCAGGCAAATCCACGCTCATGAATATTCTGGGCGGCGTGTTTGCACCTGACACGGGCGGCATGATGCTCGAAGACCGGGTTTACGCACCGCGGGATCCGTCCGAAGCCGCGGCGCGCGGCGTCTCCTTCGTCCACCAGGAACTCAACCTATTCCCCAACCTGACCATCGCGGAGAACCTCTTCCTGACCGATTTCCCGCGCCGCCAAGTGCTCGGCCTCCCCCTCATCGACCGCCGCGCCGCCGCGCAGAACGCTCGCCGCTTGCTCGATGCCGTTGAATTGCCGCTCTCCCCCGATACGCCCGTCGAGCGTTTGTCTCAGGGGGAGCGCCAACTCGTGGAAGTCGCCAAGGCCCTGCATCGCGACGCCAGAATCGTCATCTTCGACGAGCCCACCACCTCGTTGACTGCCAACGAATCCGCCCGCCTCTTCGGCATCATCGAGCGCTTGCAGGCCAGGGGGGCTGCCGTCATCTACATCTCCCACGCGCTGGCTGACGTCCGCCGCTTGGCCAGCCGGATTCTGATCCTGCGCGACGGCGAAGTCGCCGCCACAGGACCTGCGGCCGAATTCACCGAGGAACGCATGATCTCCTCCATGGTGGGCCGCCCGATTGGCCAGCTTTACCCGAAGCGGCGTCCCCTGCCCTCCGATGCGGCGCCGCTCCTCGAAGCTTGCGGGCTTACCCACCGCGACGTCCTGGAGGATGTCACCTTCACCCTGCACGCCGGCGAGGTGCTCGGGATCGCGGGCCTGATGGGCTCCGGACGCTCCGAGTGCGCGCGGATTCTCTTTGGGCTCGACCCCTGCGACCACGGCCAGATCTTGCTTTCCGGCGCCCCCATCCAACGGCTGTCGCCGCGCGAGCGCATTCGCCGCGGTCTCGCCTTCCTCACCGAGAATCGCCGCGACGACGGACTGCTGATGCCTGCCGGCGTGCTGGCCAACCTCGCGCTGGTCGAACCCCGGTCCGGCGGGCTCGAATCCGTGGCAGCGCGGGTTGGAGTGCGCTGCGCCAACCTGGATCGCCAGCCAGTTCGCCAATTGAGCGGCGGCAACCAGCAGAAAGTGGCGCTCGGCAAGTGGCTGGTCTCGCCGCCGCGTGTGTTGCTGCTCGACGAGCCGACCCGCGGCATCGACGTTGGCGCTCGCGCCGAGATCTACCGCATCATCGCCGCCCTCGCAGAGACCGGCGTCGGCATTCTCCTGATCTCCTCGGAAATCGAGGAACTCACCGGCATGTGCGACCGCATCCTGGTGATGCGGCGCGGTGAAATCGCCGGCTCGATCGCGCGCCCGGACTTCGACCGCGAGCATATCCTGCGGGTGGCGCTATGATCCCCTCCCGCCTGCGGCTCAAAGTGCTGGATGCGGTGCCGCTGCTGCTTTTGGCCGCGGTCCTGCTGACGTTCGGCGCGGTTTCGCCGCGTTTTCTGGCACCCGCCAACCTGGTGCAGATCCTGGTGCAGGCGAGTTCGCTCGGCATCGTCGCGGTGGGAATGACACTGGTCCTGCTCACCGGCGGCGTGGATCTCTCCGCCGGCTCCCTCATGTACCTTTCGGCCGGGGTCGCCGGCTGGCTCGCGCTGCACGGATTCCCACTGCCGCTTGCCCTCGGCGCCGCGCTGGCCACCGGTCTGATCGCGGGGCTCGCCAACGGTTTGCTGGTATCGCGACTGCGCCTGATGCCGTTCGTGGTCACGCTGGCCACACTGTACCTTTGGCGCGGTGTGGGTCTCAACCTCACCC
>JAPKZC010000632.1 GCA_026394025.1 Candidatus Solibacter sp. | reverse complement strand
GCGCCGCCAGTTCCGACGGCACTACGCACCGCATTTGATCGCCTGGAATCGGAAATCCAAGCCTGTTGCGAACGCGAGCGCCTTATTGCCTAAACTTGACGCATTCGAATTACAATTTCTTAGACAAGGACTCTAGCGGTGTGCGATGAAGCAACGGGAACTGGCTACCGCCCTGTTGCAGAGCCAGAGCACTCTGGCGCTTGCCACCGCCGGCACGGACGGCTCTCCCAGCCTGGCCCCGCTGTTTTAGTCCTGGCTCCGCTATATCGACAATTCCTTGCACTTCGGCTACAAATTCGAGTGCTCGCTTCCGTCCGTGAAGCCGCCAGGATGGGCTTGATACTTCCCGAACATCATTGCCCGCCTCTCAAAGTATTGGACGTAAGGGTCTGAAAAGACTATAACTGTAATTCGAGTGCTGTGTGATTTGCTCGCGTGTCAGCCGGTGAATCCGAGAGGAATCCTGAATGTCTCATACCATGAAGCTCTTCTACTCCGTTCGATCGATGGTCCTGCCCGCCGTGCTGTTGGCTGTGGCAGCGGCCTCTGGCGCTGTGGCGCAGCCGTCCGCGGCCGCCGGTCCAGTCGATTTGCCCATCGTGGCGCCGGTGATGGATTGCACCCAACTGGCGCTGGCGGATTTCTCCGCCCTGAAGGATGCCCCCTTGCACATCGCTTTGGCGGCCCCGGTCCCCGACGCCCAGCCAGCCCCCTACTGCCGCGTCGTGGGATCGGTTTCGCCGAAGGTCAACTTCGAAGTCCACCTGCCGCTTGCGGGCTGGACACAGCGCTACCTCCAGAGCGGCTGCGGCGGCCTATGTGGCAACCTGAATGTCCGCGTGGGCAACGCCGATGGCTGCATTCCGGCGCAGCGCGGCGAACTGGCGGTGGCGTCCACCGATATGGGACACCGCTCGGGCGAGGGAGTGTGGCAGGAGGACCCGCAGGCGCGCATCGACTTCGCTTACCGCGGCGTCCACGTCACCGCGCTGGCAGCCAAAGCGCTGATCGAAAAGTTCTATGGGCAGAAGCCCAAATATTCCTATTTCGCCGGTTGTTCGGATGGAGGGCGCGAAGCGCTGATGGAGGCGCAACGTTTTCCCGAGGACTTTAATGGCATCACGGCCGGGGCTCCGGCCATGAACTTCATCACCCAGAACACCTTCTACCACGGTTGGAACGCGCGCGTAAACACCGGCGCGGATGGCGCGGCTATCCTGACGGCGGATATACTCCCCGTGCTGCACACCGCCGCGGTGGCGGCGTGCGATGAACTCGACGGGCTCAAGGACGGGCTGATCGACGACCCGCGGGCCTGCAAATTCGATCCCGCGGCCACCCTATGCAAACCCGGGCAGGATCCGGGCACGTGCTTGACCGCCGCACAGGTCGATGTGGCGCGCAAACTCTACCAGGGCGCACACGATGCCAAGGGACAGCAACTGGTGATCAGCGGTCCGCAGCCCGGTTCGGAACTGGCATGGCGGGGCGTCTACGTACCGAGCGCGCCCGGTCAGGGCATCATGAGCACGCAGATCTCCACCGAAGTCATCAAGTACATGGCGTTTGCGAAGAACCCGCCGGCGCAATACACCCTAGCCGATTTCCCTTTCGACCAGGCTACCTTCAATGCGATCGCGCCGATGCACGCCATTTACGATTCCACCAACCCCGATCTGGCCGTCTTTTCCGATGCCGGAGGCAAGCTGATTCTCTGGCACGGGTGGAGCGACCCGCACATCTCGCCGCTCAACACCATCGCGTACTACAAGGCCATGCAGACACTGATGGGCGAGCAGCGCGTTGCCCGGTTCACACGCATGTACCTGTTCCCCGGCGGATATCATTGTGGCGGCGGCGATGGGCCGTTCACTGTTGACCTCCTAAGCCCGATTATGGCGTGGGTGGAGAGCGGGAGCGCTCCCAACGCGCTCCTGGCGTCGCATACGGCCGGCGGACCGGATGCCGCCGGCGGGCGTGGCGGCCGAGGTCGGCGTGGCGGCCCCGACGGGCGCGGTGGCCGGGGTGGTCCAGATGGTTTTCAGGCGGCTGCACAGGAACCGACCGGTCGCGGATCTGGCCCGGTGCGCCCTACCGTAGATCGCACTCGTCCCGTTTTTCCGTACCCCCAGGTTGCACGCTACAGAGGCAACGGGAGTATCGATGATGCGGGCAATTTCCAAGCG
>JAPKZC010000236.1 GCA_026394025.1 Candidatus Solibacter sp. | reverse complement strand
GTTCCTGTTGACTACCAGGAGGACATTCTCGCCGGTTTGCGCATGAAGACCAGAGCCCAGGAGCAACAGCAGCAGTAAGCGCACAGGGTAGATCTTATCAGTCTGGAGCCGGGCGGTGGTGCGGGAGACAGCGTCTATGACCACACGAACGCGACGATAGCGTCGTTACCAATTCCATTATCCGATCCGCACCACCCGGACCACTTGTTATAATACATACCAAACGCCCCGGGCGCATGGGAAATCGAACTTTTCTATGCCACCGATTTGAAGTTTGACTGAGCCCCCCGGCAAGGGCGGCAGGCCACCAGTGGCGCGGAAAAAGAGCACCGGTCGCGAGGACGATCCGGAAGATTATGGACTTCGATCAGCTCCACACGTTCCTTGAGATCGTCCGTCTGAAGAGCTTCTCGAAAGCCGCCCAGACCTGTTACCGCACGCAACCCGCGATCAGCGCGCAGGTGCGGCAACTGGAGCAGGAACTGCGTGCGGACCTGTTCGAACGTTTCGGCAGCCGGATTTCGCTGACCACGGCGGGGAAGATTTTCGCCGAGTACGCGGAGCAGATGCTGGATCTTCGGCGCCGTGTTCAGGATGTGATCGCAGAATTGGAGACCAACCCTCGCGGCGAACTGGTGATCGCGGGCAACGAGGCCACTTGTATCTACGTGCTGCCCAAGGTGTTTTCGGAGTTTCGCGAACTGTTCCAGTCGGTGCAATTACAGGTACTGCGCAGCTACGGTTCGCGGGTTGTGGAAGCCGTGATGGAGAACTCGGCCGATTTCGGGCTGGTCCAACTGCCGGTGGAAGAAAAGCGCTTGCAGGTAGTGAACATCTACCGGGATGAGATTCGCCTGATCGTGCCGGCGGGACATCCGCTGTCCGGGCGCGCATCGGTGACCGCGCAGGAGGTCACGGAGTACTACCTGGTGCTGCCCAAGTACGGCAAGACGCGCACGCGCCTGAACGAGTGGCTGGAAGTGGTGGAAGACGACATTCGCATCTCGATGGAACTGGATTCCACGGAGATGATGAAGCACTTCGTGACGGCCGGCTTGGGAGTGAGTTTCGTGGCGATGTCGAACTGCCGGGAAGAGGTCGCGGCCGGCAAGTTGCGGTCGATTCCGCTGGCGCCGGAACCGATGGTGCGGCGTTTGGGTCTGATCTACCGCAAGGACAAGGCCCTGTCCAAGGCGGCATTGGGATTCATCCAGATTGTGCTGGATAATGTAGGAGAAGAAACTGGGACCGCGAAAGAGAAGCCCAAGGGCCCGAGGGTTGTCGCCTGATGACGTGCCGCCGCTGCCGCAAGAAGATGGAAGAATTCGAGACGCGATGCCCGCATTGCGGCGATGTCAACGAGAAAGCTTCGGGGATGTTTCAGACCTCCACGGTGCTCATATCGGCCAGCGGGACGGACCAGGTGTACCGTTCGGTGGACGAGGTGCCGGCCGGGTTGCGCACGCGACTGTTGAAATCGACCAACGGGGCGAATTCGGCGACCATCCTGATTGCGGACCGGCGCGGGCGGCAGGAGATCGCGAAAGCGATGCGGCATATGCCGGGTCCGGTACAGCGGCGATGGAGGCAAACGCTGCTGGCGACGGAAGCGGCGGTGACGGCGATCGAGTGGCTGACCCCGGCGCGGCGGCGGG
>JAPKZC010000059.1:1609-2474 GCA_026394025.1 Candidatus Solibacter sp. | reverse complement strand
TGGATGTGAACTACGGAGAAGCAGTTCGAGACTATCTTACTTCCAAGGTTGAACTTCTCCGCATTCACCGCTTCTGCCC
The DNA here is from genome assembly GCA_026394025.1 of Candidatus Solibacter sp. Lineage (GTDB taxonomy): Bacteria > Acidobacteriota > Terriglobia > Bryobacterales > Bryobacteraceae > Solibacter. The sequence goes on along the minus strand of JAPKZC010000059.1, from coordinate 2,395 downwards.
TTCCGATGCCCAGTTTTCTGATGCCCTTGTTTCGTCGGCGGTCGTCGTCTTCCGCAAGAACACTCCCAAGAACGATGCCACTGTACAGATGTCGTTCGGTGGCCCTCTTCTAGCCGCAAGGGACTCGGCCAATGTACCTGTACGCACCTTGAGGGAATCGAAGAAGTGGAGCGGGTTCCCCAACCGACGCTCTCACGAAAGGAAAGGTCATGCGGGGGTCTGTCTCGGTGATCTCTTCAGCATCAAGCGGGGATTGGCGACAGGATCAAACAACTTCTTCATCTTGGCCCAAGATGAAGCAGAACGGGCAGGTATCCCCAAGGAGTTCCAGCGCCCGATTCTACCCGGCCCAAGACATGTACAGGTTGACAACGTTGAAAGGGACTCGGACGGCTCTCCGTTGGTCTCGCCCCGGCTTGCCCTCATCGACTGCTCTTTGACCGAGGACGAAATCAAGCTGCGCTACCCATTGTTCTGGAAGTACCTGGAGACCGGGAAGACCGCAGGAATCCATGAGACTTACCTCGCCAGCAGGCGACGCCCTTGGTACTCACAGGAGAAACGGCCACCGGCGCCGTTCGTGTGTACCTACATGGGTCGCACTAGAAACGGCAAGACGCCGTTCCGGGTCATTTGGAACAAGTCGAACGCTACTGCCGCCAACGTCTATCTTCTCCTCTACCCGAAACCCGCCCTCGCTGCGGCCCTTAGAGAGACGCCCGAACTGTATTCTGCCGTGTTCGATCTTTTGCGAAACATCGAAACTGAAACCTTCGTTGATGAAGG
>JAPKZC010000059.1:0-1591 GCA_026394025.1 Candidatus Solibacter sp. | reverse complement strand
TCACAAGATGGAACCAAAGGAACTCGAACGAGTTCCACTTCAGGCCCTTGCCGATCTCCTCAGCGCCTCTGGCTCCTACAAGGGTCAGATGGGGCTGATGTTCGATACGAATTAGCTGACACGCACTCGTGGGGGGCGGCGCTCCTGGCCGTACTTGGCTGAACGTCGAGCGGTCGCTTCGGGCTGTACCAAAAGGCAGCAACGAAAACCATCCGATTCCCCTCCCCTCTAAAGGGGCCGGAATGCGACTTCAGCGTAACTTTCCGATTACGACTTGGTCCGCCGTTGCCCTCCGCTTACGATTCCGTTTCGAGGGTCAGCATCTGCTCGGCGTCACCGTTTTCGGCCATGCGGTGGACCAGTTTGGCGCCATACTCGAAGCCCTTATCGAAGGCCTGCAAATTCAGCTTCTGCATGGCGGGCGGCACCGAATCGGCCACCGCCTGGCGCAGGCTGTCCGGGTCCAGCATATGGGTCACGGCGGCGAAGAACCCGACCATCACGATGTTCAGCACCACCTTGCGGCCGAGTTCCTCCGCCAGGCGGGTGGCGGGAACGCCGTAGAACCGGACGCCTTGCGGCGGCTGATCGATGCGCACCAGTTCCTGCTCTACAATCAGGATGCCGCCGGGCTTCAGTTGCTTCGAGAAGACCGTGTAGGCTTCCTGGCTCATCACCACCAGGATATCCGGCACCGTGACGTAGGGATAGAGGATGGGCTCGCCGGAGGGAATCACCTGCGCGGCCGAAGAACCGCCGCGGGCTTCCGGACCGAAGCTCTGCGTCATCGTGGCGTAGCCGCCCTCGTAGATGGCGGCGGCCTTGCCGATCACGGCGGCGGCCAGAATCACGCCCTGGCCGCCGAAGCCGGCGATACGAATTTCCGTGAGTCCGAGTTTGCTTATCCCTCGCTGCATGTGGTTACCTCCGGATCGGCGTAGCGGTTGCCCAGGGATTCCTTCATCTGGTGCGTGAGAAGCTCCAGGTAGTCGGGACGGTCGCGATCGACGAACTTGCCGACCACGATCTCGCCCGCCCTGGTGAGCGCGCATTCGCTGGTCGGCGCCCCGTGGCGCACCTTGCTGACTTCCTTATAGAACTTCATGGCGTCGAGGCCATCGCCCATTTTATTGCGCCGCTGGTAGAGCGTCGGACAGGGCGAGAGCACTTCGATGAAGCAGAAGCCCTTGCGGTGGAGCACCTCTTCCATGGAGCGGCTGAGCTGTTTGACGTGGTAGGTGGTCCAGCGCGCCACGTAAGAGGCGCCGGCGGCTTCGGCAAGCTGCACCAGATTAAAGGAAGGTTCGAAGACGCCGTAGGGCGAAGTCGCGGAGATCACCTCGGTAGGCGTGGCCGGTCCGGTTTGTCCCCCGGTCATGGCATAGGTGAGGTTATTGACGCAGATCACCTTGATGTCCATATTGCGGCGCGCGGCGTGGATGAAGTGGTTGCCGCCGATGGCGAACAGGTCGCCATCGCCGGAGTAGACCACCACTTGCAGTTCCGGGTTGGAGAGTTTGAGCCCGGTGGCGAAGGGGATGGCGCGTCCGTGAGTAGTGTGGAAGCTATCCAGGTTGACGTACCCGGCGAC
>JAPKZC010000454.1 GCA_026394025.1 Candidatus Solibacter sp. | reverse complement strand
TCACAATGCGCGGCGAAGCCCGCCAGGTGCTGGAACAACTGGAGCGCGAGGATCGCCTCGGGGTGGTGCTGCTGGGCCGTCCGTATCACAACGACCCGGGCGTCAACCACGAAATCCTGGAAGAGTTCCAGAAACTGGGCTATCCGGTCTTCGCACAGGATTGCCTGCCCATCGACGACGACATTGTCTGGCGGCTTTTCGGTCCCGAAGTGGTCGCCGGCGAGTGCTCCGGACCCTTGGCCATCAACGACGTCTGGAAGAACAGTTACAGCGAAAACACCAGCCGCAAGGTGTGGGCCGCGAAGTACGTGGCGCGCCATCCGAACCTGGTGGCGCTGGAGCTCTCCAGCTTCAAGTGCGGCCACGACGCGCCGATCTATTCGGTGGTCGAGGAGATTGTGGAGCACTCCGGCACGCCGTATTTCTGCTTCAAGGACATCGACGAGAACAAGCCCACCGGCTCGATCCGCATCCGCGTGGAGACCATCGGCTACTTCCTGAAGCGCTACCGCGAAGACATGGTGCGCAACAAGCAGAAGTCGAATCACATCGACCAGCAGCTCAAGGAATTCGAAGCCAAACTCCGCCGCCAGATGCTACGCGACCGGATGGACGACTCGCGTGTTCAGGAGAGCTTCGAACACGGATCGATGCCGCAAATCCACGTCTCCATCGGGGCACTGGCGGCGAGCAATCCGCCGGCGGCGCGGGTGAGCGGGGATTAACTCGGGCTGCTAAAATACCGGCAGCGTATGGAAAAGCGCTACCAGGTATTCGTAAGCTCCACGTTCACCGACCTGATCTTGATGCGTCGCGGATCCTCGACCCTGTGCTGGGCCCTGACTGAAGCTGGTCGTGGCGCTCTCGCCGAGCTTCTGGCCGAAAAGCGTCCTGAGTCGCCCACGGCGAATCTTGTATGAAGCCGAAAGTCTACCTGGAGACTTCGTTCGTGCGCTACGTCGCTGGACGGCTCAGTGAGGACTTAAGCACTCTCCAACGTCAACTCAGCAGCCAGCGTTGGTGGGAGCAGGAACGGCACAACTTCGATCTCGTGGTTAGCCAGACGGTGTACGAAGAGTGCCTGCGCGGCAATGAGCAGGCCGTTCAGGGGCGCTCGGCGATTCTACAGGAAACTACCCTCCTGCCGTTGACCCGGGAGATACTGGAAGTGGCGAGGCGTTTGGTGAATCCGGGGCCGTTTCCGCTGAAGGCCGAGGCCGATGCCCTCCACGTTGCCGCGGCAACAACGGTGTACGGTTGCGAGTTTTTGCTAACCTGGAGTTTTAGGCACATCAACAACGCGCAGATGAAGCGCGAGGCATCGAGGATCATCGAAGAGTATGGATACCAACCGGCAACCATCTGCAGCCCCGAAGAGCTCATGGGATCTGACCCGGAAGCCGAAGGATGAAATCGTGAACGAACTCCACGAATGGCGGGAGTCCTATGCCGCCCAGTTCGATTTCGATCTCGACAAGATGTTCGCGGATCTGAAGAGCAAGGAAGCGATGAATCCCACTCCCCGCGCGCAGGTCCGGCCCTTGGATCCAAAACCGCCGAATCCCGTCTAGCATCGCGCCCCTTTCTCCCGCATTTTGCAGTATGATCGCTACTCATGCTCAAACCAACCGACTGGGACGTTGTCGCCGCTAATCCGGAGTTCCGAGCCCTGATGCGCGCCAAGAAGCGCTTCATTATTCCAGCGACCATCGCCTTCATCCTGTATTATTTCGCTCTCCCCATTCTGGTGGGGTACGCGCCCGCCTTTATGGCGACGCCGGTCATCGGACCGGTCAACATCGCCTACCTCTTCGCCCTGTCCCAGTTCTTCGTGGCCTGGTTCATCGCCTTTTTGTACGTCCGCGCGGCGGCACGGTTCGATGAACAGGGACGCGCCGTTCTCGAACACCTCGACCGCCACAACGACAACCTGAAACAGGAGCAACGCTAATGTCGATGCCGCTCCTAATGTTCCTCTTGTTTATCGCCATTACCCTGGGCATCACGGCCTGGGCCGCGCGCCGGTCTTCCGGCGCCAGCGCGTACTTCGCCGCCGGCCGCCGCATCACGGGCTGGCAGAACGGCATCGCGGTGGCCGGCGATTATATGAGCGCCGCCAGCTTTCTGGGCATTGCGGGCATCATCGCCTATCAGGGGTACGACGGCTTCATGTACTCGGTGGGCTGGCTGGTGGCCTACCTCACCGTGCTGCTGATTGTCGCCGAGCCGCTGCGCAATGCCGGCAAGTACACCATGGCGGATGTCCTCGCCTACCGGCTTCACCCGCGGCCCGTGCGCGCCATGGCTTCGCTCTCCACCCTCACCGTCAGCACGTTTTACATGATTGCCCAGATGGTGGGCGCCGGCACGCTGGTGGCGCTGCTGCTCAAGGACAGCGGCATCAGTTTTAACGCCGCCGTCGCCGGGGTTGGCGTACTCATGATCGCGTACGTGGTGTTCGGCGGCATGCTGGCCACCACGTGGGTGCAGATCGTCAAGGCCATCCTGCTCATGGGCGGCACGATACTGCTGAGCGTCCTGGTGCTGGCCCACTTCCACTTTTCGTTCACCGAATTCTTCGACGCCATCGCCCACGTCAATGACAACGGCAAGACCGTCAACTTCCTGACTCCCGGCCTGCGCTACAAGCCGCCGTACGGAGCGCTCGATCTCATCTCGCTGGGACTTGCCCTGATTTTCGGCACCGCCGGACTGCCCCACATCCTGGTGCGCTTCTACACCGTCCCGGATGCCCGCACGGCGCGCGTCAGCGTGGTCTGGGCGATGGCGATCATCGGC
>JAPKZC010001051.1:2941-19550 GCA_026394025.1 Candidatus Solibacter sp. | reverse complement strand
GCACGCTGCCGGCGGCCGCGCTCCGCCAGAACGCCGGCCAGCAACCCCGCCGCGCAGAAGAGCGGGATCTCCCAGATCTGGTCGATGGCGTAGTTCGGAGACGTGGTCCAGGTGGTCCAGTTGTGGGGAGCGTTGGACAGCGCCGCCAGCAGCGCCGTGGCCAGCCCGCCCAACCATCCGAAGCTCAGTCCGGCGAACACAATCGGCAGGTAGTAAAGATGCTGGAAGGCACTGTGCCAGTGCAACAGCCTGACCGGCGTGGCCTGGTGCAGAACGCTGATGAATACGATGGCCGCGGCCACAGCCGCTACCCGGGTGCGAAATGTGGTTTCATGCTGCAAGAGCATGCGATTCCTCGGCCAAGGACCAGTCTAACGTACCTGGTCGAGTCTGGCCCGCCACGTGCTGTAAACTCAGGGAAGTGAACCTTCCTCTCTTTCCTTTTGCGGATTATTGGTGGCTGTACCTGGCCTTTACCGGGTTGGTGGTGGTCCTGCTCGCCATCGACCTGACCTTCCACCGTCAGGAACGCCCAATCTCATTTCGCAATGCGGCCACCTGGACCGCCGTGTGGATTTCGCTGGCCCTGGCCTTCAGTTACGCCCTGTATCTGTTCACCGCCGCCCATTATCCGCCCAACGTTGCGCGCCAGCTCAGCCTGGAGTTTCTGGCCGGATACGTGGTCGAGGAATCGCTCTCCGTGGACAACATGTTCGTGTTCGTCCTGGTGTTCCGCTACTTCGCGGTCCCGCTGCGGTATCAGCACAAAGTACTGTTCTACGGCGTTCTGGGTGCCATGGTCTTTCGCGGTGCCTTCATTGCCGCCGGCAGCGCGCTCGTCCGCTTTGAATGGGTGATGATTCTGTTCGGCGTTTTCCTGATCGTCACCGGAATCCGCATGGCGGTCCAGAAGGAGCAGCAACTCAACCCGGACGATAGCCTCGTGATCCGCTGGGTGCGCCGCTTCTTCCCCGTTACCGGCGAGCTTCACGGATCGCGGCTCCTCGTCACCGTGAACGGAATCCGTCACATCACGCCCCTGATGGTGGTGCTTCTCTTCCTCGAAACCACTGACTTGCTGTTCGCGGTGGATTCCGTGCCGGCGGTGTTCGGAGTCACCCGCGAGCCCTTCGTGGTCTACACCTCCAATGTATTCGCCGTTCTCGGGCTTCGGGCCATGTTTTTCCTGTTGGCCGGCGCCATGGATCGCTTCTATGTGCTGAGGCACGGCTTGGCCCTGGTCCTGGTATTCGTCGGCCTGAAAATGGTCTGGCTGGACCACCTTTACGGAGGCAGATTCCCCATCGGTGTGTCGCTCGGCATCATCAGCGCCGTGATCGCCGCCTCCATCCTGCTGTCCCTGGCGTTTCCCAAAGCGGTCGAACGGGCGCCCGCCCCCCCATCCATGGCAGCCGGGCGCGTTGTCCGGCCCGCCGTCGGCCTGGTCTTCCTGCTGCTGTCGGCCATCGGCTTCCTGTACGCCGCCGGTCCGGGTCAAAGACTGCTGCCACTTCCGGCGCTGGACAACCTGGGTGCGGGCACCCTCTACTGGGCGGCGGCATGTAACCTGGTCTGTGCCGTCGTCCTGCTCGGCGGAGCATGGCCGCGAACCAAGGCTTGAACGCCGGGACGATCTCGAGTTCACCCGCGGGATAATCCAGCCCGCTCCACTCAAGCCGCCGCGGCCGGAACGCCTGTCACCATCGTCAGCAGCATGACCACTTCGTTGCGAGCCTTGATTCCGTGCTCCAGGTAAGGTGCCATGTAGACGAATGTGCCTTCGGTGGCCTCCTGTTCCAGCAGGGCGTCGCCCTTCAGAAACATCAGCGTGGCCGGGTAGGGAGCGGTGTGCGCGGAAAGCTCCTGACCCGCGGCGAATCCAAACAGAATCACTTTACTCCTCTCGTCGCTGTGCAAGGTCTGGCTGAGGATGCCGTTCTCGGGAGTCTTGGCCTGCTGGCGGATGTCCCGCACATACACGTACGAATCGGTTGTCATACTCTCAGCTTCCCACCAGGGGAGTGAAATAGCTGTGACCCGGGTCACACACTGCCGCTATGCGGCCGGAGCGCGCGCGCAATCAGACCCAGGCCCCCGACCAGTAGAATCAGCATGACCATCGTATTGAAGAGGCTGGTCGGCTGAAAATAGATGTGCAGGTTGGCGATCACGCCCGCCAGAATGAACAGCGCCCCGCCCCCGGTCAGCAGCCAGCCGATCACGCTGCGTCCACTAAAAAACAGCATGCCGACGCCAATCAGCATGGGCACCAGCGTGATGCCGAACGTGTTGTTTCCGTAGAAGTTCCAATAGGTGCTGCCCACCATTACCTGATTGGATAGAAGGTAGCCTCCCACGCAGCTCATGCCGAAGCCCAGCAGAAAAGTGCCCAGACCTCCCGGCGTGCCGCCGACGTCGCTCATCCGATGCTCTGCCATCAGTCCGAGGATATCACCCGCGTGCCGCCTTCGCCGGTCTGTCAGACTAAGGGTTGACAATTCCATTGCCATGCGCGAAATTCTCGGTTACTCCGCCACCCATCAGGCGCGCCTGATTCGCCAACGCGACATCTCCTCGCTGCAACTGGTACAGGCGCACCTCGACCGCATCGCCGCCGTGAATCCGCGGATTCATGCCGTGGTTGAGGTATTCGCCGCGCAGTCGCTGGCCGCCGCACGCGCCGCCGATGAAGCGCTGGCGCGGGGTGCGGCCACCGGACCATTGTGCGGCGTTCCGTTCAGCATCAAAGACTCCATCGAACTCGCCGGAGCGGTGTGCACCGCGGGCACGCTGGGACGCCGCCACGCGCCGCCCTCCACCGAAGACGCCACCTTGGTGGCGCGCCTCCGCCATGCCGGGGCCATCCCCGTCGCCCGCACCAATCTGCCGGACCTGCTGTTTGCATTCGAGAGCGACAACCTGCTCTTCGGCGCTACCTCGAATCCCTACGACGCCGCGCGCACCTCCGGCGGCTCTAGCGGCGGCGAGGCGGCTCTCATCGCCAGTTGCGGCTCGCCTCTCGGCCTGGGTAGCGATGCCGCGGGCAGCGTGCGGCTGCCTGCCGCCTTCTGCGGCATCGCCGCCATCAAGCCCACCTCCGGGCGTCTGCCGCGCACCGGCCATTTTCCGCCGCCCGGCGGCTGGATCGAAGCCCTCTGGCAAATCGGTCCGATGGCGCGCCACGTCGAGGACCTGTGTACCGTGATGCCGCTTCTAATCGGCGGCGATGGGCGGGACGCATCCGTGATCGACATGCCCTTCCAAGATCCGGCGCGCATCGAGCTTTGCCAATTGCGTATTGCCTTTCACACGGACAACGGCTACGCGCCTGCCGATACCGAGGTCGCGGCCGTGGTCCGCGCCGCGGCCCGCGCCCTCGCCGCGGAGGTCGCCGTCATGGAGGAGGACCGTCCCGCCTGCCTCCCGCAGGCCTACGGTCTGGAAATGAAATTGTTGGGCGCGGATGGCGGCGACGGGCTGCGCGAATACCTGCAAACCTTGGGTTCGACCCAGGTACACCCCCTGCTCACCGCCTGGCTGGACAAGCTCGAAGCCTACCGCACCAGCGTCACCGGCTTTGCCGCCTACTGGGCGGAGTGGGATGCCTACCGCGCCGCAATGGGTGCGTTTCTGCGCCGCTTCGACGTCATGCTCTGCCCGGTCTACATCCACGCCGCGCTGCCTCATGGCGCATCCACCGGCGACGCGAACTTCCACGGCTTCAGCCACACCATGGCCTACAACGTAGCCGGATGGCCCGCCGCCGTGGTCCGCTGCGGCGCCTCGGCGGATGGACTGCCCGTCGGCGTGCAGATTGTCGCCGCCCCGTGGAGAGAAGATATCGCGCTCGCCGTCGCCGCGCGTCTGGAACGCGAGTTCGGCGGCTGGAAAGCGCCGGTCACTCAAACATAAAATATTTCCGATTCCCGTAAGCCTTTCTCCAGGATTACGTTAGCCGGACTCGCTCCCTTCTGGACCCTCGGAACGTGGGGGCCCATGCCGTAGTATGGAATTGGGGAGTGGGTTTGCGCCTCCCGCTGATCGGAAAAGGGGGGAAGTGAGACAAGTTTGTCTCACTTTTGCTGCTACATTGGCACTTAAGTCGTTTATTATCAATAAATCGTCATCGAACTAGTGAGACATCTGTGTCTCACTTCGTCGGCAGGATGCCGCGCGTTTCGTCCACGGTCAGAAATTGGTCGGCTGCCACATTGGCAAATTGCTGTCGCGCGCCGCTGGGCCACTCCACTTGCACCGCCACCGGTCCGCCTTTGCCCAGCCCGAACGTCAACGCCAGGTCGCTCGCCGAACAGTAGCTGGAGCCGGACCGCACCATGTTCCACTGCTTCCCCGCCCCGCCCTGTATCCGCACCACCGCGCCGATGCCGTCGCGATTCGACTTCGTCCCCGACAGCCGCACGTTCAGCCAGTGATTCCTGTTGCCGCCATCGTTGCGATACAGGTATGCCGGACCGTGATTGGTCGATATCAGAATATCCAGATCGCCATCGCGGTCGAAATCCGCATAGGCGGCGCCCCGCGCCACTATCGGTCGGTTGAACGCCGTCCCCATCTGCCCGCTCACATTCTCGAACTTGTGGTTGCCCAGATTGCGAAACAGCAGCGGCGCCTCCCGGTAACTCACCTTGGGTTGCACGCGCCCGATCTCTTCTTCGATATGGCCGTTGGCGGCGAAAACATCGGCCGTCCCGTCCAGGTCGTAATCGAAGAAGAACACACCGAAGCTGAGCGAAAGCAAGCTGGCGCGGCCCACCGTCGAGGATGGCGATTCATCCACAAAGAGCCCATTGCCTTCGTTGTGATACAGCCCCAGCATTTGGTTGGAGAAGTTCCCCACCAGCAAATGCGGCCGTCCGCTGCCGTCATAATCGGCCGCATCCGCGCCCATCGCGCCGCGCGCCACGCCGTCTTCCCCATAGGCCACGCCCGCCGCCATACCGCTTTCCACGAAGCCGCCCTTGCCCGTATTGCGATACAGTTTGTTGGGCTGCGTATCGTTGGCCACGAAAAGGTCGGGCCATCCGTCGCCGTTGTAGTCCAACACGGTCACGCCTAGCGACTTGCTGGTGGGCTCGCCCACACCTGCCGCCTCGGCAACATCCTCGAATCGCCCACCGCCCAGATTGTGATACAGCCGCGACCGCGTACCTTTGTAAGACTCCGGCGTGCAATAGGATTTCGTCGCGCCGTCCAGCGAGCACCACAGGTCGTTCTTGGCCGCCCACTGCACGTAGTTGGCGACGAACAAGTCCAGCTTGCCGTCGCGATCGTAATCCAGCCACGCCGCGCTGGTGCCGAAATTCGCGTTCTGTATCCCGGCGGCCTTCGTGACATCGGCGAACTTGCCGTTGCCCAGACTGTGAAACAGCCGGTCGCCCTCCAGCGCCGTGACGTACACGTCTTCGCGGCCGTCATTGTCATAATCCGCCGTCGCCACGCCCATGCCGTACATCTCCACGTCCAGCCCGCTCCCCGCCGTAATGTCCGTGAACGTGCCGTTGCGATTGTTGCGATACAGCGCCGCGACGCTCCGCCGTCCGCGTGGCGTCCAATCCTTGCTGTTGATCAGCAGTATGTCCGGCCACCCGTCGCCATCGGCGTCGAAAAAGGCGCAGCCCGACCCCAACGTTTCCGGCATGTACTTCTTGCCCGCTCGCCCGCTGTTGTGGACGAAGTGAATCCCTGCCTGCGCCGTCACGTCGCTGAACACCGGACCTGTTTGTGGAACCGTGGCCGCAATCAGAATCCCCGCCGCACCCAGCACCAGCAGAAACACCGAAGTCCGCCGGGCACGTTGGCCCTTCTCTGCGCTTCCTCTGCGCTCTCTGCGCCTCTGCGTTGAACTCGCTTCCTCGCGCGATCCAGGGTCCCCCGTCCACTTCATGGCAAGGTCCCCTTCACGGCGCTCTCGTGTTCGTGCACCGCCTGCCGCTCGTTGTTGTCCTCGGGCTTCTGTCTGCGCCGCCGCTCCGTAATCGCTTGCGACGCCTCGTCCGCCTTGAAGCGCCGGAAGAGCACTTCCTCGCGCCTCGCCGCCGCCTCGTCGCCCAGTCCGCGATAACACAGCATCAGCGTGTAATGCATCTGCACATCCTCCGGGTCCACGTCGCAGACCTGCTTCAGCACCGCCACCGCTCCCGTGTAATCGCGTTTCAAAAACAACAGCCGCCCGATCTGGTTCAGCACCACGCGGTCCCGCGGGTACTTGGCGCGCGTCTTCTCCAGGGACTGCAGAGCGCCATCGTAGTCGCCATCCGCCTTCTGCACGGCGGCATTGAAAAACCAACTGCGGCCCAACTCCGGATTGAGCGCCAGCGCCTTGGCGATATATGGCTTGGCGGCATCGGTCTCGCCTTCCTGAATCAGCGCGCGCGCCACGTTGAGCCATCCATCGGCATACTCCGGTTCGGCTTCGGTGGTCTTGCGGAAGGCGTACTCCGCGCCCTTCAGGTCGCCCTGCAAAAGCAGTCCGATGCCCCAATCGTTCCAGCGTTCGCGATCCTGCTTGCGCACCACCGGCGTCCAGCTACTCTCGCCCACCGGTATCGCTGCGTGGGCCTCGGCCAGCGTCACAATCGGCAGATCGGGAATCCGGTCGCGGATCTTGCCGGAGACGTTCGCCGGAATTGCGCTGAAGGAATATTCCATCCCGTTGTGATCGCGCGTCAACAGCGCCGGATCCTGTCCCGGCTTGGGCTGCCCGGCATAAGCGAACTGCGTGTAGTATCTCGAGAACTTCCGGTAATTCAACTTTGCCGTGAACTCGATGGGCCCCTTGGCGTCGCGCGACACCGGCACGCGAAAGTGCGCCACATCCGCCGCCCCAGGCTCCAGCATGTAAGAGCGGTAGAAGTGCGCCCCCGGCTCCACCGGTCCTTTGCCGTCCTCGGTCACATTGCCGCTCCAGAACACTGTGCGGCCGCTGGCATCCTTGGCCTGCAACTCCAGCCAGACATCGAACGCATCCACCGTCCCGCCCGGAAAGAAGTGACCGATCTTGCGCGTACGCACCACCACATCCACGCGCGCCGTACTCCCCGGAGTCAACGCACTACCCGCCACCCCCACCGGCGCCGACACCTTGCCCACTTCACGGATCACCGCCGCCGCGTTCTGCTCCGCCTCCTCCCCCACGGCGAACGTGGACATCGCCTGCACGGTGTCGCTGCGCCGTTGCATGGCGGTCTGCCCCGCGCCGCCGTCCGCCGGCGACACGGCGAAGATGTCCACCGTGATGAAGCCCGATTTCAGAAACTGCTCAGTGGCGCGCAGTTGCGCCTCGTCCCCGTTGGCGTGCGCCACTGCCATATTGGCGGCGGGAAATCGATGCGAGTGAATCTTGCCGTCGCGGTTGCCCGGATCCTTCGACCCGACCAGCGGCATGTGGCAATCCGAGCAGGCCGAGGTCTTCGGTGGATAGTAGAAAGAGCGCGCGCCCTGTCCCGAAACGCCGCTCGCCTGCCAGTTGTCGTAATCGTTGAACCCGCGCACCCAGCGGTAGCTGTTGACCGGGACATCCAGATGCACCTTGTGGCATGCCGCGCAATACTCCGCCGATTGCTCCCGCATGAAGGGCTTCATGAAGGTCGCCTTGTGCGGCTTCGGGTTGAGGTAGGTCAGAAAATAGTCGATGGCTCGGATGTACGTGTTCTTGCTCGATGCCAGGTCGTGCAGCGGCGGATATTCCACCGTGAAATCGCCGTTCCCCATACTGCTGCCCACGTGTACGATGGCGTGGCACGACATGCACCCGAGGCCGGCCTGCGCTTCCGGCGTGTCGATCTGTTCCTTGATCGGCCGGTCGAACCGCCCGTTGAAGAAGACCGCGTGATCGTGACACCCCGCGCACCACTTGCTGGGACGTGTTCCCACCACGTCCTGCATGTACTCGATGGACTTCCGGTAGAACTGATTGTTGAAGGAGGCGAAGTGGTGCATCGATCCCTTCCACTGCTCGTAGGCGTCCTTATGGCAGGCGCCGCAGGCCTCCGAGTCCATGAAGAAGTTCGACGGGATAATGCCGCCGGTATTGGCCTGTGCCGACGATGGCGCAAACGGCGAGTGCGCGCCGCCGCCCTCCAGGTCCATCGAGACCGGCGCCACCAGCGGATTCTGTATGCGGTCGCTCGGATTGGGCCGCGCTTTCCGGTAAAGCGCGCTCCCCGCAGGCAACACCACCAGCACGACGGCGGCGGCCACGAAGGCCACCCGCCAGGCGCGTGGGGCGCCGTGATGGAAGAGGCGCAGGCCCATAATCGCCACGGCGATCACCACCACCACGATGTGCAGCCATAGCGCCCAACGGTGATCCATGGTGTTGCCGCGCACCACACGATAGAGCGCCGGCAGGCCCGCGAGCCGGAACGCGCCGCACTCCCACGTATGCCGCCGCACCCAAAACGCGGCGCACACCATCAGCCCCACCCCGAGCCCCAGGTGCAACAGCACGTTCGCCATGTAGAAGATGCTGGGGTGGGCGAACGCTGCGAGATACGCGCTGTTGACAATCAGCACCGCCAGCCCGATGCCGGCCAGTGGGACAGACCATCGCCTTTCGTGGTCTGTCGTGCCTCGCTCAACTATCTTGGCCCTCACTCGTGAATGCCCCCCTCACCGGTGACAGACGACCAAAGGCGATCGTCCGTCCCGCCTTTTTCCCCATTCTACTCTGCCAGCCGCCGTAGCAGGCGCAACGCCGGGCGCGTATTGTACTCGCGCTGGTATTGCGCGTGCTCCGCATCGTCCGGATAGCGCTCCCCCGCCGGGTAGGGATAGCGGCTCATGGAGTGGAAGGGCAGCGGTAATACGGATTGCGAAAAGGCCGTATTGGCATCGGCATCCTTGGCCCAGCCATCCACCAGCAGCAGGAAGTCGCGCTTCCATCCCACTGGCAGATCCGGTAAACCCGCGGCGCGGAAGCGCAACTGCAATTCATCCCCGGAACCCAGTATCACCAGGCGGTCGTCCGCCTCCGCCAGCAACTTCTCCACCGCGCCGTAGCGCGTGTAGTTGCCCGAGGTGGGGTTCCACATGGATGTGGCGCTGACACGGGCGTAATCGAACCCCTCCGGCTGCTTACGTTCGGGATGGATGGCGGCCTTCGAGAAACCGCGGAAGTGCAGGTCCGCCGCCATCGTCTCCACGCCCGTCAGCCGTGAGGCCGGCGGCGCACTGTTCTCGATCAGGAATATTTCATCCCAGTAGACGCAGAGATTGGTCACAATCCGCACCTCGCGTGAGGCCGAGAGAAACTTGCCGGTCAGATCCACCGCGATGGTCTTCGGCTTGCCCGCCGGGATGCCCATGTCTTCCACCACCGTCTTCCAGTTGCCGGCCGCATCCTTCACTTGCAGGTACGGGAACGTCAGATCCTTGTGCGCTTGTGTGGCGGAGAGGAAGGTACTGCCATCGGCCCAGTCCACCCAGCCGCTCAGAATCAGCGCCGCCCGGTTGGCGGCGGCGGCATTGCCGAAATCGAGATCGAGGTGATGCATCTCGGCGATTCCCGCCGGGTCCCGCCGGAACGCATCGGGGTACACGCGGTCGCGTTGCGCCAGCGCCGCGCGCATGTCGCCGGAACGCTCGTCGCGGGCCGTCACCGGATAGACGCGCTGTGGCACGCCGAACAATCGAAACTCCGGAAACGGCGGCGATTTGAATTTCTCGTTGGTCACCATCTCCACGCCCGCCGGGTGATCCAGCGCCAACAGTTGAATCTTGTCGAGGTACGACACCTCGCGCAGTTCCTCCGTCACGCGGATTTCGTACTCCCCGCCGCGCGCTCTTAGCGCCTCGCCGGGAATGGAAACGTACTCATCGTGATCCACCGGGAAGTATTGCCCGTCGCCCGAACTCGCGCCCAGCGGCGCCACGCCCAAAACGTCCGTGATGAACTGGAATCGCTCGCCGTTCCAGGTGAAGATCATGGGGCAGGAGCCGGAAAGGCGCGGCGCTTCCTTGATGGCCGCCACGCGGTTCATCGCCAGGCCGGTTTCGTTCTGGATCAATCCGTTGGGCCAACTGATGCGCACCGTGTCCACCTGCATGCGCCCACCCAGACGCACCACCACCGGGACGCCTTCATAGGTCAACTTGCGGTAGTCCGTTCCAGCCTTGACTTCGATCACCGCGCCCACCGCCAGCTTGGCATTCTTCACCCCGGTGAGCGCGATCTCGATCCAGTTGCCGTAGGCCGTTGTGACGTTGCGCCCCAGGTTTAGGACGCCATCCGTGGCGATGGACGCGTAGTCGCCCCTGCCCTTGCCCTCGAAATCCACCGGCTGGATGAAGGGAAATTCGGTGGCCTTCGGCGCGGTCCCAGCGCCGAACTTGCTGTCGCGGTTGAGCAGCAGCAGCCGCTGCCCATCCGGCAAACGCGCCGCCAGGTCCGTACGTCCATCGTGATTCACGTCGCCGGCCGCGAGACCGAGCGCGCCCGCCGGAAGTTCCGCCAGGTCCTCCGCTGTGTATGCCCCGCCTAGCCCATCGCGGTACAAAACGCCCGCACGCCCGGCATAGGACACCGCCAGATCAAGCCCCTGCGTGTCCGGTTCCGCGTCGAAGCGCACCGCATCCAACGCCTTTTCGGGCGCGAACGGGAAGCGCTTCGATTCGTCGCTGAAACCGGCCTCGCCGTTGTTGCGCAGCAGGCGGCTTTCGTCGCCCACCAACAGCAGGTCCGCATCGTAATCGTGATCGAAATCCACCCAGACCGCCTTGCGGAACGTGCCGCGCGCCAGTTCCGCGTGCAGTTGGAAACGCCCGCCGGTGTTGCGGTAGAGCAGTGCGGCATGCGCCGTGACGACGCACAGGTCCGGCAAGCCATCGTTGTCGAAATCGCCCGGCGCGACGGAGACCACGTCGCGCAGGGCGTCCAATCCGGCATCGGCTGCCGCTTTCACGCCGTTGCGAAACAGCGTGACACGCCCGTTTCCCCAGGCGATCAGGCTGGGACGCACCCCGCCATCCGCGGCGAACACCGCCGTGCCCGAAGCATCGCCGCCGAACCCCGCGGCCAATTTCTCCTGGCGATAGACCGCCGTGGCCGGTGGCGCGGAGGCCGGCACGGGCGGCGCATCGTAGATTTCACAATAGACGTTCCATTCCATGTCCTCCGGCACCGCCGCGCCTTCCTGCTGCTTCTTTAACTCCTGAAACTTCTGCAACTCGGCGGCGGCATCCGCGGGCCGGTTCGATTGGCGGTAGATGCCGTACAGTTGAAAGTGCGGCGCGGCCAGCCGCGGATTCAACTCGCGTGTCCGCTCAAACTCCCTGGTGGCGGCGGCCAGATCGTTGCCTAGTTTGTGCAGCGCGCCCAGTTGATAATGCACCGCGGGGTCATTGGGGACCAGCCGGGCCATCTGCTGGAACTGGGGCAGCGCCCGGTCGAACTCGGCTCGCCTCTTGAACGCGATGCCCAGATTGAACCACGTGTGCGGAATTTTGGGATCGAGCTTTTTTGCCTTCTCCAGCTCCGCGACGCCGGCCGCCACGTCACCCGCGCGCAACAAAGCCAGGCCATAGTTCAGGGTTTCGCGCGCCGAATCCGGCGCCAGGTCGCGCGCCTTGCGAAACTCCTCCACCGCCTGCTTCTGCGTCGTAGGGTTCTCGTAGAAGGCTTTCCCCAAGTTGCGATAGCGCCATAGGCGGTCCTCGCCGGCCCGGCTTAAGGGAGCGGACAGCACCCATCCGATGCCACAAAGCGCGGTGGCCGCGATCACTATTACTGTACGAACACTACGGAGTGATTCCATGACAATGTTCTATAATACGCCGGGATGCCGGCGGCTTGGCGGGGGCCTCCCCGCACGGCATTGTCCAGCCTGTGTTGCCGGTGCGCTATCGTCTTCCATATGGCGCCTTCCACACTACGTGTTTTCGCCCTAGCGGCAAGTTTCGCATTCGCCTCGCCGGCCCAGTTGAAGCCAACCCTCAAACCTGCCGACTACGGCAGGTGGGAGACGCTGGGCCAAGCCACGCTCGCGCCCGACGGGAAGTGGCTGGCGCACGAAATCCGGCGTACCGACAAGAATGACGAATTGCGCGTGGCGCCCTCCGGTGGTGGTAAGACGCACGCCCTGGCGTTCTGCGCAAGCCCGGCGTTTTCCGCCGATTCGCGCTGGCTGGCCTGCGAAGCCACCGTGTCCGAAGCCGAACAGGACAAGCTCAAGAAGGCCAAGAAGCCGCTCCAAAACAAGATGTCCGTGCTCGAACTGGCCACCGGAACCGTGGTCACGGTGGACGACGTGCAATCGCTGGCCTTCTCCGGCGAAGCGGCGTTCCTTGCCTTTCGGCGTTACCCCCCCACCCGCGATGCAGGCGGCGGGCGCGGCGGCGCGGCGGAACCGGTCGACCCGGCGGGCTCCGCGCTCACCGTCCGTAACCTGGCCACCGGCAGCGACACCACCTTCGGCAACGTCACCGGGTATGCCTGGCAGGACAACGGAACCAACCTGGCAATCACCATCGGCGTGGAAGGGCGCACCGGCAATGCGATCCAGGTGTTCGACCCCAAGGCGGGCACGCTGGCGAAAGCTACTCCGTGCTGGCCTGGAAAAGTCTGGGCGAGACGCGCTCCGCCCACGTGGACGCGCCGCGGCGCATCGTCTCTTCGCGCCCGCCGCAGTGGTCGGAAGACGGCGCCACGGTCTACGTGGGCATTGCGGAATGGCTGAAGAAGCCGGCCGCAAAGAAATCCGAGGACGACCCCGCAACCGTCGAAGTGTGGCACTGGAAAGACGAGAGCGTGATCAGTGAGCAGAAGCTGAACACTACGCGCGATCGCGACCGCAATACGCTTGCTGCATGGCACGTCGCCAGCGGGGGCCTGGCGCCGCTCGCCACCAACGTGAAGGAACAGGTACGGCTGGCCAAACGCGGCGCACGAGCACTCGCCCTGGATGGCATCCCTTACCAGAACGACGCCATGTTCGGGCGCCCCTTCACCGATGTCTACAAGGTCAATCTGGAAACCGGAGCGCGGGAACTGGTGGCGAAGCATTTGATTCCGCCGGTGGATTTCAGTCCCGGCGGACGCTACGCACTGAACTTTCAGGACGGCCATTTTCAGGTCTACGACCTGCAGAGCGGCGCCTCCAGCGACATCTCCAAGAACGCACCGGCCAAGTTCGCCAACCAGGAGAACGATTACCCGGTCAGCCAGAAACCCGCTTACGGAATCGCGGGTTGGACCACGAATGACCGCAGCGTCATCGTCTATGACGCTTACGACCTGTGGGAGCTGTTCCCCGATGCCTCCGCTAAGCCGCGCCGCCTGACCGATGGCAGCGGTGAAGAGATCCGCCACCGCTACGTGCGGACCACGCCGCGGCCCGGCGGCGGCGGCCGCGGTGGCCGCGGTGGCGGCGGCGAGGACACGGAGTGGATCGACCTGGACAAGCCCGTCTATCTCAGCCTCGAAGGCCGCTGGACCAAGCGCCGCGGCTATGCCCGCCTGGAGACCGGCAGGACGGAACGTCTGGTGTGGCTCGACCGGTCCGTGAGCGGCCTGGAAAAGGCAAAGAACGCCGATACGTTTCTGTATCAGGCTGGCGCCTGGGACCAATCGCCCAACTACTTCACCACCGGTCCGGATTTGAAGGGCCCAAAGAAAGCGAGCGACACCAATCCATTTGCGGCGGAGTACGCGTGGGGCCGCGCGGAACTAGTCGACTATAAGAACTCGCACGGCGAACGCCTGCAGGGCGCGCTGTACTATCCGGCTAACTACGAGCGCGGTGAGCAATACCCGATGATCGTGCAGATTTATGAGATCATGAGCACGCAGTTACGTAACTGGACCGCACCCAGCGAACGGACCACTTACAACGCCACGGTATGGACGCAGAACGGTTACTTCGTCTACCGGCCCGATATCGTATTCCGTCCGCGCGCGCCCGGCCTCTCGGCCCTGGACTGTGTGACCTCCGGCGTGAAGAAGGTGCTGGAAAGCGGCATGATCGACGCCAAACGAGTCGGCCTGGTGGGCCACTCCTGGGGCGGATACGAGACCACTTTCCTGTTGACTCAAACCAACATGTTCGCTGCCGGCGTGGCCGGCGGACCGCTGACCAATCTGGCTTCGAGTTATGGGGAAATCTACTGGAATAGCGGCGGGCCCGAGACCAATCACGTCGAGGTGGGGCAGGAACGCATGGAGGTCCCGCTCTACGAAGATCCGCAGGCGTACATTCGCAACTCCGCCGTCTACTTCGCCAACAAGCTGAGCGCGCCCCTGCTCTTGAGCGTGGGCGACCATGACGGCGCGTCGGACTGGCACCAGGACATCGAGCTCTATAACTCAGCCCGCCGCGCCGGCAAGCCGGTGGTGATGCTGGTCTATGAAGGCGAAAACCATGCGGTGGCGCAAAAGGCCAATCAACTGGACTACCACCGCCGCATCAACGCCTGGTTCGATCATTACCTGAAGGGCGAACCCGCGCCGGAGTGGATCACGCAGGGCGTCACCGTGCTGGAGCGCGAGCGCGAGTTGAAGCGCGGTGGCAAGGACACGCCCGGCGCTTCCAATTGAACCTTACCTCGTAAGGCGAAGGATCTCGGAAGCGATTTGGCGCAGCGCTTCGTCAATGCCATCCGCGCTCACGTTGAAGTACTGTCCCTGCGTCTGGCCGGCTTGGAAGACGTGGTTGCCGCCGCCATCGATATAGTCTTTGTCGTTCGCGACCCTGGCCAGCCAATCGGCGTCGAGCGGCTCCTCGCCGTTGTTATTGTTCAGGCCGATTACGAAAATGACGGGGTTGATGCTGGCGTCCGAGCGGATCATTGTGGCCACATTGTCGGCAACGTTAAAAGCGGCGTAACGGACAGCCCGCGGGTTGTCGGTGCGTGTTCCCTGGCCGAGGAACCTGATCAAGGTTGTGGCCGACGTGGTGGGGAATAACAGGCCGAGAGGGTTGTCGTCGGGCGGCACAACCGAATTGGGAAAATCGGTGATGTCCAGGTGCATGTTATTCCGGTTGGAGTTATAGTAACAGCCGCCGCTATTCGGGGCGGCAGTAATACTATCTTGGCCGTTTCCACTGAACGTGCTTTGCAGCACGCCAGCGGTGGTGCCGAGAGTGGTTGGGGCCGGCCAGCCAGTTGGGGTATTAATGACACCGACCTTGGCAGTCGTATTGGTGCAAGTGCTGAGTGGGGCGCTGGCTCTCAGCGGGAAGGTTCCGCTGAATGCCGTGGGCCGGCCATCGGTGAGCAGCACGATCACGTTCAGTGCGCCCGGCTGGGCCAACTTGACGAGTTCCCGGTAGCCATGGAACAATCCGTCCGCCGTATTGGTGCTGTTGCTGGTGTTCCAATCTATGGCATTGATCGCCGTTCCAATATGAGGGGCGCCGGATTGGAAGTTCAAGGACAAGGGGAAGTCGAGACGCCAACTGGTGCCGAAGGTGACCATGCCGATGTTGTCGCGCCCGTCGCTAAAATAGGGCGATGGGCTACCGTCGCTGGGATCCACGAACTGGTGCAGGTTGTTTGCGACGATTGTGGGGGTCGGTGTCCCGTTGAAGGTGGCCCGGAAAACCGATCCGGAGCGATCTATGACCAACATCATGTTGACAAACCGGACCGTCACCTGCGCTGTGGCGGCTACCGTGCTCCGGCTGATACCCAGCACGCGCAGAAACAGCATCGGGACAAATTCAGCGGCGTTGATTGTGATGGTACGCACCCCGAGCGCGCCTTGCACCGGGGTGGAGTTGTAGTATGACTGTGCGGTTCCGAAGTAACCGGGGGGATAGTTCGCGTTGAAGAAACGCAGCGCCACCTCGTTTACGGCGGCGGTATCCATCACGGCGCCGCGATTGAGCGTGACTCCGGAACCGATGGCAGCCGCATCGACGGCCGTCTGCAACCTGGCCTTCACGCTATAGAGAACGCTGAAATCGATCGCCAGCCCGGCCATCGGGATCAATAGTAATGAGCTGAAGGCCAGGTAGACGGATACAAAACCCTTACGGCTCTCCACAACTTGGTGATTCGATCTCATATGTTGTTCCTAAATGCGCGCCTAGAAAATCGCCCGGGCATATACCTGGGGTCCCCCGGATAGCCCAGGGATGTCCAAGGCGGGGGTTTGATTCACCATCTCCGCCACATACGCGAACTCTCCCGCATTGAGGACCATCACGAAGTTGGATGCCTGCGCAAGAGTGTTTCTGCCTTGGTCCTTTATGGTAACGGTGTATACGCAGGGAACACCCGCGGCTATTGGCGTGCAGCCGGCGGCTTGCACCGGCGGCGCGCCGAAGCCGCTTGCTCCCGAAGCGGGATTGCCCACCTTCAACTGCTCCGTGAATACCAATCGCCCCTGGTTGGCGCATGCAGAGCCGGCGACAATTGGGGCAACCGCATTGGCAGCGATGCAGTCCGCCGTAGTGACTAGCTTCACCTTGGACAGGATCGCCACGCTGGTGCCGGTGGCCGTCATGTTAAAGCTCTCGGCCAAGGTGCGAGCGGTTTGCTGCGATCCCACGGTC
The DNA here is from genome assembly GCA_026394025.1 of Candidatus Solibacter sp. Taxonomy (GTDB): domain Bacteria; phylum Acidobacteriota; class Terriglobia; order Bryobacterales; family Bryobacteraceae; genus Solibacter. Next base: position 3,036 of record JAPKZC010001051.1, on the reverse strand, counting down.
CTGAAGTCAACGCCGCGGAGGTACATGGCCCCGAGATCGCGAGTGACCTGCGCCATCTCAAGGCTGCGGACCAGCTTGAATCCGAAGACGAGGAT
>JAPKZC010001051.1:0-2898 GCA_026394025.1 Candidatus Solibacter sp. | reverse complement strand
AGGATACCAAGCAGGAGCGGGACCAGAAACAGCAGCGAGAATGTAAACTCCATGACCGCGACGCCGCGCCGGAGCTTGGTTGACCTTGTCTGGATGATCATCTTATTCTTCCTACTCCGCTAAGCAGATACTGGGCGGCGAGGGCAGGCCTCCCATAACATCGGCTGCCTGGGCCCAGATGCCGAGTCTCGTGCTGAAAAACCGAAAGGGCGCCAGCGGACCATATTGGTAGTTTTCGACCGACACCTCGACAATGTTTCCCGCGGAGTTGGAGGCTACGGCGCCGGTGGCCGGGTCTCTAAACCTGACGTGCATCGTCGCGGCTGCCGGCCCGGCGCTCAGGAACCCGAGGGCGCTCCGTGCCACCACTGTCTTGATCGAAGTGTCATGACAAGCCCCGGCAGCAGTAACTTGCCCGGTGATCGCGTAGCGGGCGCCTTCGCGGACAGCCTGCTGGAACGTGCTGCGCAGAAAGATGGCCATCGAAACGTTGAGAATGGCGAAAGTGAGCAACAACAAGGGCGTGAGGATCAAGCACACCTCAACCATTTCAGCACCGCGCTGGCGCGACCTGCGAGATCGATTGCGACTTGCCTTCATGCATTGAAGACGATTGGGTGGGAAGAATTATTTACGAAACCGCCAGGTTTTCGGGAGCTATATCCATTGAAGCGAAGTTATGTTAACTAAAGATCGCAATTGGATGTTACTCAATAGCCATCTATGTGGAGGGCGATGCGCCGCAGTAAGATCGGGTGCGATGGATCGAAGTTCCGGCAGCCCGGCGCTCACGGCGGGCATCGAGCAGGAAATCGTCGACCTTTACGAGAGGGAAGCCGGCTGCATACTTCGATACGCCGGCGCGCTTGCGGGCAACCAGGAGACGGCCCAGGATGCGCTGCAAGAGGCGTTCTTCCGTTTCTTCCTGTGCCGTTCCGCGGACCAACAGATCCGGTCCCCGAGGGGTTGGAATGAGGTCGGCATGGAATCGCTGCTCAACGTGCCCTGTCCGGCGCACCGCCCGGAAGCCGGCGCCCACGTTTCCGAGCTGCTGCAAGGGCTACGGCAAATCGGCCTTTCGCCCAGGGAAATAGAATGCGTCCGCCTGCGGACGGAAGACCTGCGCTATGAGGAAATCGCCTGCGTGCTCGGGCTACAGGCGGGCACGGTGGGCGCCTTGCTGGCCAGGGCGCACGGAAAAATCAGGAAAGCCATGGGCGACGGGCTCACCAGGAACCGCGACTTCGCCCAGGCGGCGGGAAGGGACAAACGCTATGCATCCTAGGAGCGCTACCTTAGTCGCCTTTTGCGATGCGGAAGCCGGTGCGGACCGCAGCCGCCGCATCGCCAGACATCTTTCGAAATGCGAGAGGTGCCGCAATCAAGTACGGCGCATTGAGCGCGAGAAGGCCGAATTCTCCGCAGGCGCCGGCGCACCGGCGATGGATAGTAAGCAAGGATTGGCTGGAGTGCTTTCGGCGATAGCCGCCTGGCAGGGCAGCCAGACCAGCGTGGCGGCGTCTGAATTGAAGGCCCGGCTGCGGTGGCAAATCGAGACATATTTTGGCTCCCCGGCTGTCCGGGTAGTGGAGTGCCCCGGTATGCGGGCGGAGGAACTGCTCGGCAAGGCGAGCCAGATCCTGGAGGTCTTTCTGGGACCGGCTGCGGCGGAGGCGGTGAGCGACGACGTCTTCCGCGGAATGGATTGGGTGGCTGGGGAGACATGCCGATGACGCGAAAGACCAGCTTTGACCGGCTCGAAGTGGCGCCTCGATGGATCTTCGTTTTCCTGGGCGCGTACCTGGCCGTCCACCTGTTTGCGTTATACCTGTGGAACGCGGCCGGCCAAGCCTTCCCGCTGCAAGGAACGTCGGACAATACCTCCGCGCTGTCGGTGACCGGCATGGCCGGATTGGATTTGTGGCTGTGCCTGGTGGTGTTGCGGAGCTTCCCCGCCGGCGCGCCGCTGCGACCCGCATGGATGCTGATTACTTTGGCGGCGGCGGCACGCGCCGGGTCAGACCTTCTGGCGCAAACCCTGGGAACCAATTGGCTGCTGAATCCGCTGGTATGGGCCGGCCATGCGAAATCCGGGTCGATCGAGCAGATCCGGCACGCCGCACTGATCGGCGGCGGGCCGGTCCGACTGGCCCTGCTGGCGGGAGGCATGCTGGCAGTGCTGCGCATTCTGCGGAAATTTGGCTTTTGGGTTCGGCCCAGCGCCACCGATTGGGCGATGTGCGGCATCGTCTGCCTGTTCACACTCTGCCGGTTCGGTGAGGCCGGCGCGGCGTCTCTCGCGGGCAGGGAGATCAGCCTGGAGAATTGGATCTCGCTTGCCGGGCTCCCGATTCTGTGCGTGCTCTTCCTGGAAGCGATGCTGCTTCGGCGTTCGGTAGCGCGCATGGGGAACGGGCTGATCGCCAGAGGCTGGTTTGCGTTGGTGTGCGGCATCCTGTTGACGGGAGCCGGCGAAGTGGCGTTGTGGGTAATTCCGCATTATTCCCAGACGCTGCCGCTGGCGATGTTCGGAGCCCTCATTCACCTTCCGATCGCAGCAGCGTTCGCCCTGGCGCCCGCCTACCAGTTGGCGGCGCAACGCCGGGCAATGAGACCGGCCAGCAACCCGCCGGCAGATTTGGCCGCCGGCATTCCCGCGCTGGTGTAGTGCGGCGTACGGCAAGCGCAACAATGGGTGTGCATCCCCCGGTCCGCGCGGGACGCCCTCGGGCCGCATCCGGAGCAAGGGCATCAGTGCCCTGCAAGGTGCGAGCAGGCCGACGGGGGCGTCGTCCGCGGACCAGGGGGTCCGCCCCACAAAGTCACTTGCGCAGCGCCATCAGGCCTTCCTCGACGGCCTTCCTGGTCTCCGCTTTCTGTCCGGCGTCCAGGGTCACA
>JAPKZC010000627.1 GCA_026394025.1 Candidatus Solibacter sp. | reverse complement strand
TCCTCTCAACCACATCCCCGCGGCAAACCGCTTGCCCTGGTTGGCAGGCAAAGCAACTTGTGCGCACCAGCTAAACGCCGGTCAGGCCAGCAATGAAATCACGGAACTTAGACCCTCATTTTTGCGCCAGAAAGTAGTTAGGCCGCTGTCCGCTGGCAAAAAAGATCGGCCCATGATCGATATAGCGGCTGGTGGGAATATGCCAGGTAACCAGGTGCAGGTCTTCCAGTCCCTTCGATTCGCCCTTGGCGGTGGATTCCTTGCCGCGCACGCGCCGCCCGTTCTCGTACACCGGACCGCCCGTCAGGTAGTAAATGGTGCTGTTGTCCGGTCCCGGCGCGAAGCCCAGATACCCATAGCTGAACTGGTCGAACATGCCGCTGCGTTGCGATACCTCCGACGTGATGCGGCCCAGCACTTCCACCTGTCCCGCCGCGGGCGCGAAGCGGAACAGGTACCCCGAGTTGCCGTGTACACCGTAGATCGCCTTTTCCGGCCCATACCAGAAAGTCTGCCGCCAGTTGTAACCCATGTGGCCCGCGCTCGTCGGGTCGTAGAGGCCGAAGCAGTCCTTCTTCAGGCTGTCTGTCGCCACCGTGTCGATGGCTTCGGAATCGTAGTGATAGCGGTGGATGGCGCCGTCCGAAGTGGAAAAGTACACCGTCCCGTCTGTGGGGTCAACGGCCAGCGACCGGCAAATGGTGCGGAACGTGGGGCCTTTTCCGTTCTCCCCCTGCTCGGAAACCGGGCCCAGGTTTTTTATCTCGTGCTTCGGAATGTCGTAGCGGAGGAACTGGCCGGTGGGCCAACTGAGGCCATAGAGGCGCTTGCGTTGCGTATCCATGGCGAACGTGATGATGCCCTCGTTGCCCGGCGCGATTGCCAGGCTTTCGTACTTCCCGGTGGCCATGTCGCAGGTGAGGAAATGGCCTCCGGGGTACGGCTTCATGCCGGCAGGCGGGATGCCCGGCTTCTCCATCCCGTCGATGATGGAGTAGAAGCCAATGTGCGTCGCGAAATAGAGCTTGCCCTCACTCTCGACAAAGCGCACGTGGCTCTTGCCTTGCGAAATAGCCTGCGAGTCCTTCTCGCCGCACGCCTCCGTGAGGTCGCCCAGATGCTTCACCGCCTTGCTGGAAGGGTCGTACGAATACATCTGCGCCGCCACGCCGGCCTTTTCGCTCGACAGCACGTAGTAAACCAGGCCGTCGCTCGCACAGGCGATGCCGTTGTAGGTGTCGTGCGCCTCGGGGAAGGCGGAGTTGACGATGTCCGCGTGCAATCGGGCGGGGGCGGGTTGCCTGGCGGCGGAGCGATTGATGCCGGTGCAGGCCACCAACACCAGGACGGCGGCAGGCAGCGCCGCGCACCGAAATCCTCTTCGCGGGGTCACGCCTTCACCAACTCCCCGGCATGATTCTGGATCTTGCGTACGGCATCGGCGATCTGGTCCATCGCGCTACGCGGCGCCAGAAGCATGGTCTGGGTGAGCCAGACGGCCTCTTCGCAGAGCCGGTCGTTCACCGGACAACGGGTGCGGTCTTGCCATTCCGCCAGGACCTTCTGCGGGAAGAGCCGCTGGTAGCCGCGGGAAGCGAGCATGTTCTTGAGGAACGGCTGCGTGTTCAGGGGCGTATAACCGCTGGCCGCCGGAATCCCCTCGGCCGCCAGCGCCTTCAGGAAGACGGATCGCGGAACGCCGGCGAATCGCGTCTTGTCGTACCGGAACATATAAAGGTGGTAGGCGTTGCGGGTGCAGCCGTCGTACATGCGGGCCGTTGCGATGCCCGGAATGTCCTTCAGCAAAGAGGTCAGGTAGCGCGCGTTTTCGGTCCTGGTCTTGGCCTGGGCCTCGATGCGGGTCATTTGCGCCAGGAGCAGGGCGCCCTGAAATTCCGTCATGCGCAAGTTGGCTCCGCTGGAGTTGTAGCTGAAGTTGGTGCCGATGTACTTCAGCCCGCTGCCGTTGTTGTGGAAGGCATAGCAGCGCTCGCGGAGGTCTTCGTCGCCGCAGAGGATAGCGCCGCCTTCGCCCGAGTTCAGGTTCTTGGACGCCTGGAAGCTGAAGCAGCCTGCCTGCCCGTAGGTGCCCACTTTACGCCCTTTCCACTCGGCCATGTGCGCCTGGCAGGCATCTTCGACGAGGGGAATGCCGTGCTGCGCGGCGATGGCAAGCAGCGTGTCCAGATCGCAGGCGTTGCCGCCCAAGTGAACCGGCATAATGGCCCTGCTCCGCGGCGAAATGGCGGCTTCCACCTTGCGCGCATCCATCTGGAAGGTCTCCAGATCCGTGTCCACGAACACCGGGAGCGCGTGCTGGCGCAGCACGACGTTGATGGTGGCGACGAAGGTGTACGGGGGGACCAGGACTTCGTCGCCGGGTTCGACACCGAGCGCGTTGAGGCTGGTGAAGAGCGCGCTGGTTCCGTTGGCCGTGGCCAGGCAGTAATTGGCGCCGGTCAACCGCGCATAGGCCTGCTCGAACTTACCGACCGTTTGCCCGCTGCCGCGATACCATTTTCCGCTGCGCAGGGTATCGATGAGCGCCCGTTCCTCGGTCTGATCGTAAGCGGGCCAGCCGGGAAATGCCCCCTTGAACGCTTTAGGGCCGCCGAGCATCGCCGGTTTGCCGCCGGTGTCCGCGGGGGTATCGGCCGCCAGGGCAGTGAGCGCCAGTGGGGCGCCCGCCAGAAGGTTCCTTCGAGAGATGGGGTGTTTCATTAGATACCATTCCGTTCACCAAGGGCGAGTTTCCAATTTAGAATACGATAACCACGCACTCATTGGTGGTGGCCGACCAACTGGCGCGCGAAGCGAGCTTTTTCAGCATCGGCAGCAACGACCTGATCCAGTACCTCATGGCGGCCGACCGGACGAACTCCCGAGTGGCGCCGATCGCGGATACCTTTCAACCCGCTGTATTGCGAATGATCCGGCAGACCATCGAGGCTGGCCGCGACGGAGGAATCGAGGTAGCCCTGTGTGGCGAACTGGCGGCGGACCCGCTGGCGACACCGTTTCTGCTTGGCCTGGGCTTCGAAGAATTCAGTGTCAGCGCGCCGTTGATCCCCGAACTCAAGCGGGCCATCGCGCGCTGGAGTGTGGCGGAAGCCGAGGCCGTGGCCAAGGAGTTGTTGGCCATGGACTCGAGCCAGTCCGCGAGGCGCTTTCTGCTCAGGAGTCGCGGGTCAATTTGAATTTCCGGCAAGCCGCCACCGTCGCAACGCCACGAGAGACGCACGTCGCTGCCGCGCAGCAGCCGCGCCTACTTCAGAACCGGCCGCAGGACCCTCTCGAATTCCGCCGCCTGCCGCGTGAAGCCCAGGTCCGTCGGGTGCGACCCGTCGATCGTGCCCTCGCCGTCGTGGCCCAG
>JAPKZC010000360.1 GCA_026394025.1 Candidatus Solibacter sp. | reverse complement strand
GTACCCGGAAACCGCTCCCTAACGGTCGCGGCTCTGTATCTGGCTGCAAACACGCGGCATGCCAATCAGAGCCGCGACCGTTAGGGAGCGGTTTCCGGAAGCCCGCCACCTCAGTACTGCGACAGCCGGATACACTTCTGCATAGTGTGTTTCTCCCAAAAAGCGGATTAGCTTTCCGGAACAGGCTTGTAAGTTATAGAAAATTCAAATAATCTGGATGTAGAATAATAAATTCACCGCGGCATCAAACGTGCTTCGGCGATCTCGGATTGTTGTCTCGCGTCGACGGCGCCGGCGGCCACTATGTTCCAGGAACTGAAGTTTGCTGCCGGCGTGTCTGCGTTCATTAACTTCCAGCAACTGAACAAGTTCCGGCTTCCGGAAGACGGGGTGATCTGGGTTGACCGGCAGGGCAGCGTGGAAGCCCTGTACGTGAAGCCGGCGAGTGCTGGCCTGAATGCCGGAATCCACCGCACCGACAAGTTACTGGATATCGACGGGGTAAAGATCGAGCAGGCCACGGATGTGGCCAAGGTGCTGGTACGGATTGGCGCGTGGAGCCGGGCCAAGTACCGTTTGCAGAGCCGCGGGGTGGAACTGACGGCGACGCTGGTGGTGGCGGAACAGCCCCTGGACCGGGCCATGATCTACCAGTACGCGGTGGGGACGGCGTACCTGATCATCGGGCTATTCGTCTACTTCCGGCGGGGCAGCGCCCAGAAGGCGCGGCACTTTTATGTTCTGTGCCTGGCGAGCTTCATCTCGCTGTGCTTTCACTACACCGGCCAGTTCAACACATTAGACAAGGTGATTTACTTTGGGAACCTGGTTTCGGGGCTGCTGGCGCCGACTCTGTTCCTGCATTTCTGCCTGGCGTTTCCAGAACCGCGGCCGTGGTTCCGCGGCGCCGTACGCACGATTCTGCTCTACGTGCCGGCGGCGCTTATGTTCCTGGTGTTCGTGGCCTTTAGTTCCGGCGCCATGAAAATCTCCGTGCCGCTGCTGGAATTGCGCTGGATGCTCGACCGGGCGTGGATGGTGGCGTGGACACTGCCCTACCTGATCGGGGCGATGGTACTGTCCGCCGAATACAAGCGGACCGAAGACATGGTTGTGCGGCAGCAGTTGAAGTGGCTGCGCAACGGAGCGTTTTGCGGGATTCTGCCATTCGCGGTATTCTACGTGCTGCCCTACGTGCTGGGCGCGCTGCCGAATTCCTACATGAAGATGAGCGTGCTGAGCGTGGTGCTGATTCCGCTCACCCTGGCCTACGCCATCATCCGATACCGGCTGATGGACGTGGACATCATCTTCCGGCGCGGGTATGCGTACACTTTGGCCACGCTCTGCGTGATGGCGGCATTTTACGCGATCGTCTTATCTCTGGGCAGCATGGTAATGCAGTTCTACAGGGACCTTGGCAACACCGGGCTAATGACGGTGATGCTGATCACGGCGTTCCTTTTCCAACCCATCCGCGATTGGATGCAGGAGCGCCTGGACCGGCATTTCTACCGCGACCGTTACGACTACCGGCGGACCCTGGTGGAGTTCGCCCGGGAACTGAGCTCGGAGACCGACCTGGACACCACCCTGGCGACGGTGGGCGAGCGCCTGCTGCAAACCCTGGGCATCAAACACCTCGGGTTCTTCCTCTCCGAGGAGGGCGGGGAGGGAACCGTCTTCCGCCTCAAGAAGGCGATGGGGCCCAACCCGCGGTTGGCTGCCGTCAACCCCGACGAACTGGATCTCAGCTTCCTCAACTGGGAACTACCGGAACCGTACCTGTTTTTCGAGCGCACGCGGCACCAGTTGGATGCGGTATCGCGGGCGTGGCCGGGTCCGGTGCGCAAGACCATCGCGGATCTGGACTTGACCTACTACCTGCCTTGCACGGTGCGCGGGCGTACCATTGCCTACATCGGGCTCAGCCGGACTTCGGACGGTGAGTACCTCTCCAGCGTGGACGTGGAACTGATGATCACCCTGGCCGGTTACGTCGCCATCGCCATCGAAAACGCCACGCTCTACCGTTCGCTGCAACTCAAAGTGGAGGAGTACGAGCGGCTCAAGGAATTCAGCGAAAACATTGTGGAATCGATCAACGTGGGAATTCTGGCGGCCGATCTGGAAGACCGGGTGGAGAGCTGGAATACGCAGATCGAGCAACTCACCGGAATCACACGCGAGCAGGCGCTGGGCAGGAAGCTGGCGGAACTGTTCCCGGCGGCGCTCGCCGAGCAGTTCGACCGGGTGCGCGGGGAAACCGGGATCCATCACATCTACAAGTTTGTGTTGAAGCCGGGGGCCGCGGCAGGCATGAACGGCAACGGCCATGGCCATGGCAACGGACACGGACCGGCGGCGCGGCTCAGCGAGGCGACGCTGAACATCGCCATCACGCCGCTGGTATCGAAGGACCAGGAACAGATCGGCCGATTGATCATCATCGACGACGTGACCGACCGCGCCGAGTTGGAGCAGCGCCTGGTGCAGGCGGATAAGCTGAGCAGCATCGGCCTGCTGGCGGCCGGCGTGGCGCACGAGGTGAACACACCGCTGGCGGTGATTTCCACCTACGCCCAGATGCTGGCCAAACAGGTGGCGGAGGACTCGCAGAAATCGCTGATCCTGGAAAAGATCGCCAAGCAGACGTTTCGCGCCAGCGAGATCGTGAATTCCCTGTTGAATTTCTCGCGCACCTCCACCACGTCTTACGGCGGCGTCAGCGTGAACAAGGTGGTGCAGGAAACGCTCTCGCTGCTGGAGCATCAATTCACTAAAGCGGGAATCCAGATCAAGACGGACCTGGACCCGGATATGCCCCTGGTGCACGGCAACGGGGGCAAGCTGCAGCAGGTATTCCTGAACCTGTTCCTCAACGCGCGCGACGCCATGGGAACCGGCGGGACTCTGGATGTGCGATCGTGGGCGGAAGGGCTGGGTGCGCGAGTGGAGGTTTCCGACACGGGCCACGGGATTGCGCCCGAGAACCTGCACCGCATCTACGACCCGTTCTTTACCACCAAAGGCGCCAAGAAGGGCACCGGCCTTGGACTATCGGTAACCTACGGTATCATTCAAGAGCATGGCGGCTCGATCGAAGTCTCTAACCGGCGCGGCGGCGGCGCCACGTTCCGGGTGGAACTCCCCCTGGCCGTCCCCGGCTCGGCAAGGAGACCGGTAACCGCCGCATAAATGACCGCTCCCCAGATTCCCCCGTCCGGCCTGAAAGGCAAGATCCTCGTCATCGACGACGAACTGGATATCCGCGAAGGCCTGTACGACCTGCTGACCCTCGAAGGGGGTTACACCGTCGAGTTAGCTCACAACGGCACTGCGGGCCTGCACAAAATCGAGAGCACTTCCTACGACCTCGTGTTGCTGGATCTAATGATGCCGGACATGTCCGGCATGGACGTCCTGCGGCAGGTGCGCAAGACCGACACGGAGACGCCGGTCTTCATGATCACGGCCTACGGCAGTGTGGAGGCGGCGGTGGACGCCCTCAAGCTGGGCGCCAACGACTACTTCAGCAAGCCATGGGACAACGAGAAGCTGATCATCGAGATCGACCGGATGATCGCCCGGCGCCTGCTGGAGTACGAGAACACGCACCTGAAGCGCGCGCTTAAGCAGCGCTACAGTTTCCCCAACATCATCGGCAAGAGCGAGCGCATGGTGCGGCTGCTGGACCTGGTGGGACAGGTGGCGTCCAGCCGGTCCACCATTCTGATTACCGGCGAGACCGGCACCGGCAAGGAGTTAGTGGCCAAGGCGATCCACGCCAACTCGCCGCGGGCGGACCAGATGTTCGTGGCGGTGAACTCCGGATCGCTGCCGCCGGAGCTGTTGGAATCCACCCTGTTCGGGCACGTGAAGGGCGCCTTCACCAGCGCCATCCAGACCAAGAAGGGGTACTTCGAGGTGGCCGACCGGGGGACGATTTTCTTCGACGAGATCGGTACCCTGGGGCCGGAGACGCAGATCAAGCTGCTGCGCGTGATCCAGGAGAAAGAGTTCACCGCGCTGGGAGCTACCGATCCGCAGCGCGTTGACGTGCGCATTCTGGCGGCCACCAACGCGGACCTGGCGCAGCTGGTGAAGGAAGGCAAGTTCCGCGAGGATCTGTATTACCGCCTAAACGTGATCAATATCGCCCTGCCGCCGCTGCGCGATCGCAAGGAAGACATTCCGCCGCTGTTGAGCCACTTCTTCACGTACTACTGCAAGGAGAACGAGAAGTTCCTCAATGCGGCGGGCAAATCGGTGCTGCAATTCCAGCCGGAGGCCATGCAGGTGCTGATGGAGCACAACTGGCCGGGCAACGTGCGCGAGCTGGAGAACGTGGTGGAACGCGCGGTGGTGCTGGCCAGCGAAGTCAACGTGCCGGTGGACGTGCTGCCGGATGCGCTGTTGCAGGCCAACGGCGTGCGCGTGAACCGGGCGGAAGGGAGTCCGCTGCCGGCCGATGCATCGCTGTTCGAGATTGTAAATGAATTCGAACGGCGGACCATCCTGGAGCGTCTGGAGAAGTGCGGCTGGAGCCAGACGGAAGCGGCGGAAGGCTTGCACGTGCCGTTATCGACGCTGAATCAGAAGATCAAGCGGCTGGATATCAAGATTCGCAAGAAGTCGGACGGGTAGGGTGCCCGTGCCGCCGAGCCCCCTGCTGGCGCCGGTGCGGTCCCGAAGCCGGCACTTCAGGCAGGCGTGCCGTGCTGCTGCGAGCGGTTGAGAATCTCGTCCGCCATGGCCTGTGGATTGTCCACGTCGTCGAGTGTCAGGCGGCTGGTTTCGCCGGAGGTTTCGATGGACAGGTTGCCCACGCCGAACATGCGCTGGGTGACGCTCTGATCCACGCGGACATCCTGCAGCTTGGAGAGCTGAAGGGTACGCGTGGATTTAGCGAAGGCCCCTGTCTCATAGCGCAGGCGGTCGCCGGAGATCGTGGTCTTGGTGAACTGGCGGCGCAGGGCGCGCAGGGCAGGCGAAATCAGCACCAGCGGAGCGATGATGGGCACGAACTGGAACTTGTCATTGCCGCGCCACTGGGTATACCAGGCGATCTCGACAGCAAGGAACACCAGCACGGAAAAGATGGCGCGGATCATGATGAATTTCGCGGTCGGCCGGATGGTGAGGTCACTCACAGTAGTACTCTCCTTTCGAAAGACCGATTGTACCGCGCGCCGCCATGTCCTACGATGGAAGCTTACAGGAGGTTCTTATCGTGTTGAAGAAAGTGGTAACGATGGCGGGAATCATGGCTCTGGCTGGGTCGAGTCTGTTGGCGGATTTTTCGTACCAGCAGACCAGCACTATTACCGGCGGCATGATGATGAGCATGATGCGCATTGCCGGCGCGTTTAGCAAGCAGGCGCGCGAGCCGATTCAATCCAGCGTCGCGGTGAAGGGCGACCGGATGGTGCACCGCTCAGCGAACACCGCCAGCGTGATCGACCTGGCAAGCGGCACGATCACTAACATCGATTTTCAGAAAAAACAGTATTCCGTCATGACGTTCGAAGAGATGAAACAGCTCATGGAGCAGATGTCGCAGAAAATGCAGAAAGCGCAGAAGGGCGACAAAGGCGAAATGAAATATAAGGTCTCGGCTGATGCCACGGGCAAGAGCAAGCAAGTTGCCGGTTTCGAGGCCAAAGAAATGATCATGAAGATGGAGATGGAAGCCACCGACAATGAGAGCGGGCAAAAAGGCGGCATGACGGTGACCACGGATATGTGGATCGCGCAGGGCATCCCGGGCTACCAGGAAGTTCGCGATTTCCAGAAACGCATGGCGGAGAAGCTCAACTGGACTCCGGGCGGCAACATGTTCATGTCGGACCCGAAGGTATCCCAGGGAATGGCCGAAGTAGCTAAGGAAATCGCCAAGCTGGACGGTGTGCCGGTGCAGCAGATGGTCTCCATGGGCATGGCCGGGCAACCCGGCGCGGCGGGTGCGCCGGCAGACGGCAGCGCGCCGCCGGCGCAGCAGCAACCGCAGGCGGAAAGGCCCTCGGCGGGTGGCGTCCTGGGCGGAGCGCTCGGCAGCCGGCTGGGCGGACTCGGCGGACTCGGCAGGAAGAAGCCGGCGGAGAAGCCGGCGGAGCAGCCGGCAACTCCGGCCAACGCGGCCGCGGCGGGCGGACAGCCGTCAGGGGCGCCGGGTTCGCTTCTGGAGATGACCATTGACATGACCAACTTCTCGTCGAATGCGGCGGACCCTTCGCTGTTTGATGTGCCGGCGGGGTTCAAGAAGGTGGATTCGGATCTGAAGAAGATGAAGTAGGATGTGCAACCCGGGGGGCGGTCCCGTCGCCCCCTCTTTGGAAGGTGAGATAGCGAGCTGGAGCTGCTATGCTTGCTACGCTTGTTATGCTTGTTTTTGTGTGCTAAGAATAAGATGTGATACCGGCCAGACACGCAGATCGGGTTCGCGAGCACGCCCGGCGGGAATACATCGAGCCCGCCAGACGCCGACATGAATCGACCATACGCATCGGCGCCGGCGAAGTGCAGAAAGCGGTACGGCTTAGCAATCGAGTGGCCCTGGTCTGCCAGGCGCTGAAATCCCATAAGTTCCTCAATGAGAACCATTTGGTTCTGGAAAAGTGGGATGGGCCGCCGTCCGGCATGAGTACCACGGTCATCTTCACTTATCGCCTACTCGAGGAAGCTGGCCAAACCTCAAGCGAATCGGTCGAGTGGCCGTTTCTTCGGCTGCGAGGTATTGGCAAAGAAGTGTTTCGGAGCTTGGGCGGAGGTGAGGCGTTCATTCGGAAAGAACGCGAGCAGTTCTATGGGCCTGGGGAAGACCGGTGAGCCGAATCTATTGGGACACGATGCTGTTCGTGTATTGGATCGAAGACCACCCTCAGCATGCGGCGCGAATCAACCGGATTCGCAAGCGCATGGAGGTTCGCCGGGACACGCTATGCAGCAGTGTCTTTACGTTGGGTGAGGTGCTCACCGGGTTTTACAAGCGGGGCGCGTTGGAAGAGGCAGCGCAGATTCGGAAAGCATTCTCGTCGCCGCAAATCGAACTGCTTGCCTTCACACCGGAAACGGCGGAGCAGTATGGCAGGATTCGAGCCGGTCAACGCGTTTCCCCGGCTGACGCGATCCACCTCGCGAGCGCGGCGCAGGCAGGCGTCGACCTCTTCTTGACGCATGACCACCGTTTGCAGCGGTTGGCGATTCCGGGGATCCAGTTTATCGCCGGGATGGATGTGAACCTGTTCTGAGCGGACGCGCGGTTTGGTACGATCAGACCGCATGGATATTGCTCCTGAACGTATTCTCGATTCCGGCGACGGATCGCTTTTCGATGTGCAATCGAAGGCGCGCGGACCGCAAGGCTCCGTCCCGGTGACGCCGGAAATGCTGCTGCACCGCCCCTCGGGCGACCTCTTCGGATGGACGCAGAACGCGGGGATGGGCTGGGATCCGGCGTTATTGGGCGGTAAGGAATTCCTCATCCTGAGCACCCACGGCGGCATTCGCGCGGCGGATGGCACGCCGGTGGCCCTGGGGTACCACACCGGGCACTGGGAAGTGGCGCTGCTGATGGACGCGGCGGCGAAAGAGTTGAAGAGCCTGGGCGCGGTGCCCTTCGCGGCGTATTGCACGGACCCCTGCGACGGCCGCACCCAGGGCACCACGGGGATGTTCGATTCCCTGCCCTACCGCAACGACGCGGCCAGCATTTTTGGGCGGCTGATCCGCTCACTCCCCACGCGCCGCGGCGTGCTCGGCGTGGCGACCTGCGACAAAGGCCTGCCGGCCATGATGATGGCGCTGGCCGGCGCGCGCGATCTGGCTGGGGTGCTGATTCCCGGCGGCGTGACGCTGCTGCCCGAAGATGGCGAGGACGCCGCCAAGGTACAATCGGTAGGCGCGCGCTTCGCCCACGGGCAGATCACCCTCGCAGACGCGGCGGAAGCCATGTGCCGCTCCTGCGCATCGCCGGGAGGCGGCTGCCAGTTCCTGGGCACGGCGGCAACCGCGCAGGTGGTGGGCGAGGCGCTCGGCATGTCGCTGCCGCATTCCGCGCTCGCGCCCTCGGGACACCCCATCTGGACCGATATGGCGAGACGCTCGGCGCGGGCGGCGATGGCGTTAGAGGCGCGTGGCCTCGCCATGCGCGATGTGCTGACGGCGGCCAGCCTCAACAACGCGATGGTCCTCCACGCCGCGTTCGGCGGATCGACGAACCTGATTCTGCACTTGCCGGCGATCGCGTTTTCAGCCGGCCTCACGCGTCCCACGGTGGACGATTGGGCGCGCATCAACCGGCAGGTGCCGCGCCTGGTGGACGCGCTCCCTAACGGTCCGCGTATGCATCCCACCGTGCAGGTGTTCCTGGCGGGCGGCGTTCCCGAAGTGATGCTGCACCTGCGGCGCGCGGGGCTGTTGGACGCGAATGCGCTCACCGTCTCCGGTTCCACGCTGGGCGAGACACTGGATTGGTGGGAACAATCGGAGCGGCGCGCGGCGCTACGGCGCGTTCTGCTGGAGCGCGACGGCGTGGATCCCGACGACGTCATCATGGACCCTGACGGCGCGCGGCGGCGCGGCTTGACCTCGACGGTGACCTTCCCCAAGGGCAATCTGGCGCCCGGCGGTTCGGTGATCAAGAGCACCTCGATCGACCCGAGCGTAGTAGGCGAGGACGGCGTGTATCGGATGACGGGTCCGGCGCGCGTCTTCCGCACCGAGGAGGCGGCCATGGCGGCCATCAAGAACGGCGGCATCGTGGCCGGCGATGTGCTCGTGCTGATGTGCCGCGGGCCGATGGGGTCGGGAATGGAAGAGGTTTACCAGATCACGTCGGCGCTGAAGTATCTGGCGTTCGGCAAGCACGTGGCGGTGATCACGGACGCCCGATTCAGCGGGATTTCGACCGGGGCGTGCATCGGACACGTCACACCGGAAGCGCTGGCGGGCGGACCGTTGGGCAGGGTACGGGAAGGCGACGCCATCGAAATCACCATCGACCGCGTCAAGCTGGAAGGTTCGGTAAATCTGCTGGTGAACGGCGACGCGGAAACCGGCGCGCGCGAGTTGGCGGCGCGCCCGCTGCGCGACGATCTGGCGCCGGATGCGCGCCTGCCGGATGCCACACGACTGTGGGCGATGTTGCAGGATGCGAGCGGCGGAACCTGGGGCGGCTGCGTGTTCGACGTGGAAGCCATCGGGACGAGGTTGCGGGGGGAAGGATAAAGGCTGTGGCCAAGAAAAGAAAGCTAAGTTGGTACGGCGTCAGAACACTCTTCCGGTTCGTGGCGGTCGGGAAACCGAAAGTGACCGATAGGCACTTCGACGCCACGTCAACCCTTGTCGAAGACCGGGTGGTTCTGTTCCGAGCCGACACCTTCGACAGCGCCATAAAACACGCCGAGGCGGAGGCACGGGAATACTGTAACCGGACCAGATATGTGAATATTTACGGCCAGTCAGTTCAACTGAAGTCCTTGGGTGTCGCGAATGCATACTCGCTGTACGAAGATGAACCGTCGGCTGGCTGTGAAGTGTACTCCGCAACAACCATCGTCCCCCGCATCGTATCCGATGTTAGGGTGGTGGCCGAGCGCTTCGGAAAAGCGGATGGCGGCGGCCCGAAGCGCTACAAGTTCATGGACGGCGAGATTCTCAAGACGGCACTTACAGCGATCAAGACTCACGACGCCCCTGCCCGCCGTAGGCGGTGATCTATTTCGTTGCCGAGAAGCGGGTCCGGGGGGACCCGCGCGGACCAGGGGGTCCGCCCCACACAACTTCTATAGCCCGCGCAGCGCCACCGTTATATCGTCGCTCCGCGCGGCGCCGCTGAATTCGTTGACGTCGTCCACAATGGCCTGCACCAGAGCTTCGGCGGGCTGGGAGGCCTTTGCCGGAAACGTCGAGGAAGCCGTAATAGTCGCCGCCCGCTTCGCGCGCCGGCATTTCACACGAACTGGGTATCCCCTTGACTCAGCCAGATGCCTCCGGCGAAGTCGCGAGGGGCGGGCGCGCTCGCCCGCGCGGAGGCCACTGCCTCCGCTTCCGGCAGCGGGACGAGGGCGTCCCGCGCGGTCCAGGGGGACCGCCCCACCAGAGGCGGAGTCACTGCGGAGGGCTGAAAGAAAGGGAAAGCTATTTAACACGATTCCGTTGTGAGGGGTGCCCATGAGAGCCTGCGATCCCGGAGGATAATGGCAAGAGGGTCATGTTGCGCCGCGCTCGCGTTTGGTGTTCCATTTTCGTCCTGCTCGCCTCCGCCATGCTGAGCGCGGGAGAGTACCGGGGTGTGGTCAAGCTCGGCACGCTGCCGGTGCCCGGAGCCACCGTGACGGCGCACCAAGGGGACAAGACCGTTGCCGTGCTGACCGATGCCCAGGGCGCCTACGTGTTTCCCAATCTGGACGACGGCGCCTGGGCGTTCACGGTGGAGATGCGCGGCTTTGGACCGGCGCGGCGCGATATAGAGGCCCCCGGAGCGGTGGAATGGAGCTTGACGATTCTGCCTCTGGCGAAGATTGCCGAAGCGGGCGCAAGTGCCGAAGTGCGCGCGGCAGACTCTCCGAAAGTGGAAATCAAGCGCCCGGCCAACGCTCCGCCCGCCGCCACCAACACCACGTCGGGATTTCAGCAAACCGAAGTCAGCGCGTCGAACGTTCCGGTGGCGGCAGCCGAGGTTTCTTCGGAGGTTGCCCGGCGCGCCGCCGACGGCTTCCTGGTCAACGGAAGTGTGAACAACGCGGCCAGTTCGCCCTTCAGCCAGCTTCCGGCCTTCGGCAACAATCGCGCGCCCGGCAGGTGGCGCTACAACGGCAACCTCGGGTTTATGATGGACAACTCGGCCACTGACGCGCGCCCATTTTCGCTCACCGGGCAAGACACCGCGCGCCCCGCGTACACCAGGTTTACCGGGATGGCCACGCTGGGCGGCCCCATCC
>JAPKZC010000559.1:2456-2807 GCA_026394025.1 Candidatus Solibacter sp. | reverse complement strand
AGCACGCCGGCCATGCCGATGACGCGGCTCTTGCCGAACCCCGAGACCAGGAACGCCGCTTGCGCCATGGCGTCCAGCGGATTAGTCACCACAATGATGATGCAGTTGGGTGAGTACTTGGCTACCTGCGCCGTGGCCGTCTTCACCACTTCGAAATTGGCCAGCAGCAAGTCGTCGCGGCTCATCCCCGGCTTGCGGGGGAACCCGGCGGTGATGATGGCGATATCGGAATTCGCCGTGAGTTCATAGTCGTTGGCGCCGGTGATGTTGACATCGTAGCCTTGGACCGGACCGGATTGGAGCAGATCGAGCCCCTTGCCTTGCGGAACACCCTCCACGACGCCCACGAGG
>JAPKZC010000559.1:0-2446 GCA_026394025.1 Candidatus Solibacter sp. | reverse complement strand
GCGAGTTCCTTGTCGGCAATGCGCACCGCGCAATTGGCGCCGACGTTACCGGCGCCCACAACCGTGACTTTCTTTCGCAAGACAGACTCCTTTTCACCTATAGGGGAATTACGCAATGATTATAACGTGGAGCTGTCATCTAGTGAGACACGTTTGTCTCGTTTTTCATCCTGTTTTCTCTCTAACCTATTGAAAAACAATACCAGATGCACTGGAGAGTGAGACAAATCTGTCTCACTCTGCTGTTTTTTTCAACAGGGGCGGAAGGTTCACGCAGGCCGACAGGCGGTTGTGAACCACCTGCTATGTTCAGGATGGCACACCGAGTTGGGGGAACTTGGGGTCGCGGAGCGGCTGATGGCTTGTAAGTAGTTGATAAACAGCGGTGTTGAGGGGGCGAAATTATTCTTATGTTTGAGTGACTGCCCGCAGCGGACGCTTCCGTACGATGGCGTTCTTTCATTTTCTGCGACACGGATGGCGTGGCACAGGGCGGAGCCCCATGCCACCTGATAACCTGAAAGACTGTCCCGACATCCTTTATTCAAGCCGTATTTAGCACTGGTCGCGGTGTGTTTCTTCTGGGGAACTACCTACCTGGGGATTCGCATGGCGTTGGAATCGTTTCCGCCGATGCTGTTGGTGTGCGTGCGGTACATGATTTCGGGGACGATGATGCTGGTGTTCTCGCGGGCGCGGGGGTTGTACCTGCCGAAGGGTCAGGAATTGGCTTGGGCGTGCTTTAGCGGGCTATTGACGCTGGGGGTGGGCAACGGGGCGCTGGTGGCTTCGGAGACGCTGATACCGAGCGGAATTGCGGGATTGATCGTCACCATCTCGCCATTCTGGATGGTGGGGGTGGATGCGCTGCTGCCGGGAGGCGAGCGACTGCACGCGCCGACCATCGCCGGGATGGCGGTGGGGCTGGCCGGGGCGGCGCTGCTATTCACGCCGGACGCGGGGGTGGGGGCGATCGACCACAAACTGGTAATCGGGTTCCTGCTGCTCTCGCTCGGAATGGCGGGGTGGAGTTTCGGATCGATCATCCAGCGGCGTAAGGCGGGGAAGGCGCACCCGGTGATCGCGGGTGGAGTGCAGCAGATGGCGGCGGGCCTCGCGATGATCCCGATCGCGCTCTGGTCGGGCGATCTGACGATTCGCTGGAGTACGCGCGGGGTGTCGGCGATGGTGTACCTGATCGTGTTCGGGTCGCTGGTGGGATACAGCGCGTACGTGTACGCCATGGATAAGCTGCCGGTGGCGATCGTGTCGGTTTACCCGTACGTGAACGCGGTGGTGGCGGTGGCGCTGGGGTGGCTGTTTTACCGCGAGCCATTTGGCTGGCGGGAGACGGGGGCGATGGTGATCATCTTCGCGGGGGTGGCGGTGGTGAAACGCTATTCGCAGACGCCTTCGGCGCGGGTGGCGCCGGCGTCGCGAAGATAGCGGGCAGCGGGGCGACCGCTCCATGAACCTGCGAAGCCGGAACCACACAGGGCGCGTATTAGACGCGGAGATGCGGAGATCGCGGGGACTCGGCGGGTACTTACTCTACGGTCGCGGTTCCGATCGGCTGACGAATTTGGCACCCAGAGCGCCGCCGGCCATGCTCAGCAGGGTGATGAAAACGAACAGCATAAAGAGCATGATGAGCAACACGGTGACCAGTCCGGGGGCGGTTTCGAGCATGCGCAGCGCTTCCTGAACGCTGGGGTCGGAAGGGTTCTTCAACTGCTGGCGGAAGAGGGCTGCGATGCCGCCGTTGGCGGCCATGGGCACGATGGTCAAGGTGAAGATCACGGTGGTAATGGCGAACATGAGGACACCGGTGATCCAGCCAAGGCGGACGCCGGCGCGGACGTTGAGAAGCACCCCGGTGCGGCGGCGGTGGAAAAAGACGGCCAGGAAGCCGGCGGCGATCCAGAGGAGCAGATTGAGGGTGGGGATCCAACTCAGAAGGAAGGCCACGGGAGCGACGACAAAGGCAATCCGGACGGCCACCAGGTTGTGGAAGTTGAGCGCGGGCGGTTGCGGCTCGGCGGCGAGGGGCTCGGCAGGGGGCGGGACCAGTTCGGCAGCGCACTCCGGTTCGGGTTCCGGCGCCATGACTCCACGCTGCGGCTTACCGCATTTGTGGCAGAAGAGCGAGTCGGGCGGCAGTTGCGCGCCACAGGTACAAAATTCGGGCATTTTCTAGTTTCAGTGTAGCAACTGACGGGCCAGAGCTTCGCATTGTGAGCTTGCTGCGGGCGGAGTGAGGGCAATGGGCGCAGGGTATCCTACAGCCTTGGGAAGAAGTAAGGCCGGGTGGCAGTTCGGCAGGGGCCTGGCCAAGCGAACGGCGGCGGTGGGTAGCACTGGCGAAAAGCGGGTTCGGGGGGACCCGTGCGGACCCGAGGGTCCGCCCAGGGGTCTGCACCGCGAACGGCTAGCTGCTAGCCTTGGC
>JAPKZC010001102.1:857-3500 GCA_026394025.1 Candidatus Solibacter sp. | reverse complement strand
GGTTCCTTTTGGGGGCTGGCGAAGCGGGCTGCTTTCCGAACTTGACCAAGGCGTTCACCACCTGGCTTCCAGAGAACGAACGGGTACGCGCGCAAGGCATCCTGTGGCTCAGCGCCAGATGGGGCGGGGCCTTCACGCCGCCCCTGGTTTCCTGGGTGATGGTTCACGTGGGGTGGCGCCACTCCTTCGAAATCTTCGGCGGCCTCGGTGTGATTTGGGCAGTCCTCTTTTACCGCTGGTATCGCAACGACCCGCTGGAGAATCCGAAGCTGAACGCGGCGGAGCGCGAGATCGTGCGTGAATCTTCTGCCAATGCGCGCCCGCATGGCGATGTGCCGTGGGGGAGGTTTCTCAAGTCCCGGCAGGTGTGGATGATCTGCCTGCAATATTTCTGTCTTTCCTACGGCTGGTATTTTTACATCACCTGGTTCCCCACCTATTTGGGAGAGGCGCGCCACCTAAACGTGAACTCGGTGGCGTTCTTCAGTATTGCGCCCCTGTTCATGGGCGGCCTGGGAAATCCGGCCAGCGTTCTTGTGGCCAACTGGATTGCACCACGGGTCGGCAGCATGGCCCGGACCCGCCGGATCATGGCCTATATCGGGTTTGCCGGCGCCAGCGCTTTTTCGGTGCTCTCCACACGGATGAATGAACCGCTGATGGCGGTGCTGGCCATCGGCATGGCGAGTTTCTGCAACGATCTGGTCATGCCCGGCGCCTGGGCGGCGTGCATGGACGTGGGGGGCAAACATGCCGGCTCGCTTTCCGGCACCATGAATATGGCGGGCAACATCGGCGGGGCGATATCGCCCTGGGCCATCGGCTATATCCTCTATTGGAGCCACAAGGACTGGAACCTTACCATTTATATCTCGGCGGCCGTCTACCTGATGGGCATCGTGTGTTGGAGGTTCCTGGACCCGATCACGCCGCTGGAGGAAGATCCACCCTCGCACCGCTCAACGCTACTGGCTTAGTACGCCATTTCACAAATTCGGTCTGGCATCTCGAGTAACAGCTTCCTCACGGTCGCGGCTCCCATCAGAGCCGCGCGCGTCAGCAGAGTTTCCCGATACGACACCATCTGAATCGCGGTACCTGGACTTGTTGCACGATGGACGGGGGCGCCCCCGCCCGCCCTACCATACCCGGCAGACGTTGGCCTTGACCATGGGCTGGCCCGCCTTGCAGGAGAACGCCCGTTGGAACTCCGGCATGTTCTGCACCGTCCCGTTGACGCGGAACTTGGGCGGCGAGTGCGGGTCAGTGGCCACTTGCAGACGCAGCGCCTCCTCGCGTTCGTTGGAGCACCATACCTGGCCCAAGGAAAGAAAGAAGCGCTGTTGCGGGGTGTAGCCGTCGATCTTCTTCGTTGAGTTTCCGATAGTGTTCATCAGCGCCATCAGCGCCACCCGAACGCCACCGTTATCGGCCGTATTCTCGCCCAGCGTGAGCTTGCCGTTGATGTGCACTCCCGGCGCCACCGTGAAGGAGGCGTATTGATCGTCCACGCAGGCCGCGCGCTGCTGGAACTCTTTTGCATCGGCGGGCGTCCACCAGTCCTGCAGATTTCCTTTGGGGTCGAACTGGCGGCCCTGGTCGTCGAAGCCGTGCGTCAGCTCGTGCCCGATCACCATGCCGATGCCTCCGAAATTCACCGCGTCGTCGATCGAATTGTCGAAGAAGGGCGGCTGCAGAATGCCGGCCGGGAAATTGATGTTGTTCAACTGCGGATCGTAGTAGGCGTTGACGGTGGGCGGCGTCATGAACCACTCCAGCCGGTCGACGGGCTTGCCGATTTTGTTCAACTGGCGCTGGAACTCGAACTGGTCGGCGCGGAAACCGTTGCCGATGGCGTCGTCGCGCTTGATTTCCACGCTGGAATAATCGCGCCAGGCGTCAGGATACCCAATCTTGTTGGTGATGGCACGCAGTTTCACCAGGGCTTCCTTCTTGGTGGCGGCGGTCATCCAGGGGAGCTTCTCGATGTCTTCGCCTAACGCCTTTTCGAGCGCGTGCACCATCTTCAGGGTGCGCTCCTTGCCGGCGGCGCCGAAGGTCTTCTCGGCATACTTCCTGCCCAGCGCCTCGCCCAGCTGGTTGTCGGTGAGACCCACGCAACGTTTCCAGCGGGGGCGCATTTCGGTGGCACCGGTGAGCGTCCGGCCGTAAAACTCGAAGTTCTCCTTGAGGAAGGCCGAAGGCAGAAGGGGGGCTTCGGCATGCAGCAGGTGCCAGCCCAGATAGACTTTCCAATCTTCCAGCGACGTGTCCCGGAGCTGGCGATCGATTGCCTTAAAGAATTCGGGTGAGGACACCACGATGGCCTGGAAGCCCGGCGCACCCGTGCCCGTGAAGTATTGCTCCCACTGGAAAGCCGGGGCCAGCGCTGCCACGTCCGCCCTCTTCATCGGGTGGTATATCTTCTCCGGGTCGCGCCGCGAAACGTTATCCAGCGACCCCTTGGCTAATTCCGTCTCCATGCGCATCACGGTGGCGGCGTGGGCTTTGGCGATTTCCGGATTCCGGCCGGCCAACTCGAACATACGCTGCACATGCGCCAGGTACTTCTGGCGCAGTTCCACGCTCTTGGGGGTCGTCCTTCAGGTAGTAGTCGCGGTCGGGCATCCCGATGCCGCCCTG
>JAPKZC010001102.1:0-843 GCA_026394025.1 Candidatus Solibacter sp. | reverse complement strand
CCGCCCTGGTCGAGTTGCGCCACGACCTGGGTGGAATCCTTGAAATCCTGCCCGCTGGTGAAATCGAACACGGATCCCACTCCAATGCGGTGCAAGTGGGCGATCTCTTCGGCCAGTTGAGACTTGTCCGAGAGCTGTCGGATCCGGTCGAACTCCGCCGTCAGAGGCGCCAATCCCCGGGCGTCGATGGCCTTGTCATCCATGCAAGCCGCGTAGTAATCCCCAATCTGACGAGTCACGCCGTCGCGGCCGGGGTCGGGCCTGGCGGCCTCCTCCAAGACCGCGCGGAGGGCCAGCTTGTTGCGTTCATCCAGTTCGTTGAAGCGCCCCCAACTCGCCTGATCGGGGGGAATGGGATTAGCCTTCAACCAGTTGCCGCAGGCGTATTGGTAGAAATCCTTGCACGGGTCGGTGGCTTTGTCGATGGCTTTGACATCGAAACGGACCATTGAGGCGTTGGGTGCGGCCGGCTGGGCGAGGAGGGCGACAGCGTGCGCGGTGGCGAGAAATGCGATTTTGAGCAAGCGAGTTACTCCTTGATTCGATTTTAAGTGTAGGACGGGGTGGAAACCAATCCGTTTGCGATGCGGGTTCCATACTGTTGGAATTACGACCTGTGGATTCCTAGCACTTCAATCTATACTCGAACTTCGCTTTCTTCCCGATCGATCCCGTGCGCCGACGGTGGGCCTAGCCCTCCGCTTAGCCTCTCCTATTCCATGGACCGCGACTTGTACTAAGCCGCTTCGCGGCAGGACCGCTGGCGCGGTAGAACACCCCGGCATTGCGCGTAGTTTGAAAACATTGAGCGACCGAAAGGAGGTCGTTCATGACCGAACTACG
>JAPKZC010001127.1 GCA_026394025.1 Candidatus Solibacter sp. | reverse complement strand
CGTCCCTACGCGCTGGCGTTTGTGGATGTCCGGATGCCGCCCGGATGGGATGGCGTGGAAACCATCACTCGCCTTTGGCAGGTGTATCCGAACCTGCAGGTGGTGGTGTGCACGGCCTACTCGGATTACTCCTGGGGCGACATCCAGCGCCGGCTGGGACAGTCGGAGAACCTGCTGATTCTCAAGAAGCCCTTCGACAACATTGAGGTCATCCAATTGGCCCATGCGCTGACCCGCAAGTGGTTGGCTAGCCGCCAGGCGCAGGCCCGCCTGGAGGATCTGGATCTGATGGTGGCCCAGCGTACCGCGGAATTGGAGGCAGCCAACCAACGGATCAAGTTGCAGTTCGAGGAGAAATCGGCGGCGGAGGTGGCGTTCCGCACGGTGTTCGAGTCCAGCCCGATCGGCATCACGCTACAGGATTTGAACGGCCGTTACGTGGACGTGAACCAGGCGATGGAAGAGTTGATGGGCATGCCGAAGGCGAGCGTCATCGGCCGGGACCCCGCGGAACTGGGATGGATCGGAGACCGTGAGGACTATGAGGCGGTCCATCGGGCGCTCGACGAAGGCCGCGACATCGACTCGCATGAGCTGCCCTACTGGAGTTCGAAGTCGGGCAAACGGACCGGGCTACTGTGGGCGCGAAGGGTGGTGATCGCGGGGATTGGCTACTCGCTGTGTTTCGTACTCGACATCAGCGAGCGGAAGCAGATGGAAGAGGAACTGGTGCGCGCGCGGCTTGGCGCGGATGCCGCGGCGCAGGCCAAAAGCGACTTCCTGGCCAACATGAGTCATGAGATCCGCACACCGCTGAACGGCATTTTGGGGCTTAGCGCTTTGCTCGAGGAAGAGTCCATCCCGGACGATCTCCGCCCCATGATGGGCCTGATCCGCACGTCTGGCGAAGTGCTGCGGAGAGTACTGGACGACGTGTTGGACTATAGCAAGATCGACTCGGGCAGACTCGAACTCGAAGAGAGGCCGTTTGACCTTAGGGCCGCTTTGAATTGGAGCTTCGAGCTGTTCCGCAAGATGGCGGAGGAAAAGCATATCGAGTGTACACTGCACTGGGACGACAGGCTTCCGGCGCGGGTGTCAGGCGACGCGACCCGCTTGCGCCAGGTGGCGGCCAACCTGATGAGCAACGCGGTGAAGTTCACCCACCAAGGCTCGATTGAGATGCAGGCGCAACTGGTGGAGATGGCGCCCCACGACGGCAGACACCTCATCCGCGTCGCGGTTCGGGATACCGGCATCGGCATTCCGGCGGACAGGACCGACCGTCTTTTCCGATCTTTCAGCCAGGTCGATGCCTCGACGAACCGGCACTACGGGGGTACCGGCCTCGGCCTGGCGATCTCCAAACGCCTGGTGGCGTTGATGGGCGGAGATATCCGGGTCGAGAGCCGTGCCGGCGAAGGAACGACGTTCGAATTCACTTTTTCGGCCGGGATCGCGACCGTCGCAGAGACCGCCGCCGAGGCCGCAAGCGGCGGGAACCGGAGAGGGCTGAGGATACTGGTTGCCGAAGACAACAAGGTCAACCAGGTTGTTACGATGCGGCTGCTTGAAAAACTGGGCTGCCTGGCCGACCTCGCCTGCGATGGTGCGTCGGCTATGAGCAGTGTTGCGGCGAATTCCTACGACATTGTGCTGATGGACCTCCATATGCCCGAGATCGACGGGATGGAGGCCACCAGGCGGATCAGGCAAATGGCTGCCGCAAAATCCTGCGTTCCCATTGTGGCCCTTACCGCCTCGGCATCAAACGAGAATCGGACTGCATGTCTGGCGGCCGGGATGAACGATTACTTGTGCAAGCCATTAGACATCCAAGCCTTGCGGCGAGCCTTGGACCGCTGGGGCCACGGTTGCGCCGGCGACATGACGTTTGATGAGGTTGGAGACGCTGCATCGTGCGCCCCCATGCCAACGGTACAAGCGGAGTAACTCCTCAGGCGGCAGCGGTGCGCCACGGCAGTCCGGCCGAAGTGGTTCTCGAACGCCTGGGCGAGCGCCGAAGGGTAAGCCCTGCCGCACCAAACCCTGAGCGTATTCTCACCGATGACCAACCCTCAACGACGGCCCGGTCAGCCAAATTTGCGGCGTTCGGCCCAAGCCTACCGCAGTCAGTCGGGCCGCTGGAGTTTACGGCGAAGCATCCTCGAATCGCGCCCGGCAAGCTTGATATCGACCGATTCCCGATCACCGCAGGCAGCGGCTTCAACGGCTGAAGCGGCGGTAAGTGCGTCTTAGCAATCGTTGCCGAAGTCGTTCTCGAACGCCTGGGCGAGGGCTGCGCCCCAATCGGTTTTGGGCGTCATC
Source organism: Candidatus Solibacter sp. (assembly GCA_026394025.1). Lineage (GTDB taxonomy): Bacteria > Acidobacteriota > Terriglobia > Bryobacterales > Bryobacteraceae > Solibacter. The sequence goes on along the minus strand of JAPKZC010001127.1, from coordinate 4,159 downwards.
CGGCCGGCGAAGAAGCGAAGCACGGGCGGTTCCTCGGAGAACTCGAGGCCGCCAATCATGCGGCGGTGCCGGTAGAGCCACTCCAAACGATCCGCGGCGTACTGGTAGTGAGACATGGTATAGACGCGCCGGGGCACGGCCAGGCGGACCAGTTCGAGGTCCGAAGGAACATCGCGGCCTTCCTCGTCGCGATCCATGGAGACGCTTCCGCGCTCCATGCCGCGGATGCCGCTGGCGATAAAGACCGCGGCTGTGAGCGCGCCGGCGGGGTATTCGGACTGCGGCACGTGATCGATAAAGCGCATGGCATCGACATGGCAGGCCAGGCCTCCCGGAGGCGTGACCACGGGCACGCCCTTCTCTTGAAGCAGGCCGACGAAGTACTTGACGGCGTCCGCCGAGGAGCCGGCGACATCGAGATCCGTCATTTCCCGCATGCCAACGGCCATGGCCTCGATCGCCTTCGAAGACATGCCGCCGTAGGTGAAGAAACCCTCGTACACCGGAAGCCAGGGGCGGATGGCCTCATGGAGGTCCTTGCGGTTGGTGGCGATCAAACCGCCGCGGACGCTGCAACTCTTGCGGCCGGAGAGGTAGCAAAGGTCCGTGATGCTCATCATTTCGCGGATGATGTCACGGATGGAGGTGTTCTCATATCCGGGCTCGCGCTGGCGGATGAAGTAAGCGTTCTCGGAGATGAGGCTGCCGTCCACCACCAGGAAAATGCCCAACGGTTCGATCAGTTCCTTGACCTGGCGCAGGTTCTCCATGGAAAACGGTTGGCCGCCGATGAGATTGGTGGTGGCTTCCATGCGCACGAAGGAGACATTGGCAGGGCCGGCCTCGGCGATGGCGGCGCGCAGGCGGTCGAGGTCCATGTTTCCCTTGAAGGGGCACGTGCTCTCTGTGTTGAGGGCCTCCGGTCCATAGAGTTCCAGCACCTTGCCGCCCGCCAGGTTGAAGTGCGCCTTGGTGGTGGTGAAGTGATAATTCATGGGCACGATGTGGCCGGGCTTAACGAAGGTCTTGGCCAGCAGGTGCTCGGCGGCGCGGCCCTGATGGGTAGGCAGAACATATTCGTAGCCGAAGATCTCGCGCACCGAATCGAGCAGGCGGTAGAAGCTCTCCGAACCGGCGTAGGCGTCGTCGGCCTGCATCATGGCGGCCTGCTGATTGTCGGACATGGCATTGGTGCCGCTATCCGTCAGCATGTCGAGAAAAATGTCGCGCGTACGGAGCAGGAAAGTGTTGTACCCAGCCTCTTCTATTGCCTTGAGACGTTCGCGAGCGGGTGCCAGCCGCACCTTCTGCACAATGCGCACTTTGTGCATTTCGATCGGGATTTCGGTTCCGTTGGATAGTCGTATGCTCATAGCCGTCCTGAAATGGTTTTATACGAAAGATTCAGACCTGAGAGTATTATTAGCATGTTGCGCGGCTGAATACCGGGCTGGGGTCCGGCGGGAATACCTGCCGGGTGGGCAAAGACGCCGAAGACATATGTGTCGCCGATCTCGCGGGCGGAGCACCGCGGCGCCTCACCAATTATCCGGCGCGCAACCTCTTACTGGCTTGGTCACGCGACGACAGATGGATCTACTTCGCCTCCGACCGCAGCGGAGGGTTCCAGACCTGGAGAACGCCGCCGGACGGATCAGGGCCGGCAGTACACGGCCCAGCCACCGAAATACCCTGTCCGCCATTGATGCATCCCGCGGCCGGCGTGGGGCGTATCTACTTAGTGGAGACCGAAATGAAGCTGATCGCCATTTTCTCCGCTCTTGCCGCCGCGGCCGCTGCCCAAACGCCCGACGTGCAGACCATCATGGAACATGTCGGCCGCAACCAGGCAGAGGCGGTCGCGCGGCGCCAGGAGTTCACCTTCCATCAAAGACAGCTCTTCCGCTTGAGCCGCGGTGACGGCAAACTGGCGCGCGAGGAGCATCGCGAATACGACATGACCCCTGGCAGCCACGGTGTCCAGAAGGAACTGGCCCGCTTCGACGGCAAGTACGAATACAAGGGCAAGTACGTCACCTACGACCGCCCGGGATACACCTACAGGGAAATGGATATCGATGGGGAAATGATCGACGACCTCTCCAATGACATGACCAACGATCGCCACTCGCGCGACGGCATCGGCGTGGATCTGTTTCCGCTGACCACGGAGCAGCAGCGCAAATACAACTTCAAGTTGCTGGCCGCCGAACAGTACCGCGGGCGCGCCGTCTACCGTATCGGTTTCGAACCCAAGCCGCATCAGGATTTTGACGAGGCCGCGTGGAGAGGCGAAGCCATCGTCGATGCCGCGGAATTCCAGCCCGTCTCGGTGCACAGCAAGCTGGCGATTAAGATTCCGAGGGCCGTCAAGATTCTGTTGGGCACGGACATTAAAGGACTGGGCTTTTCCGTAACGTACCAGAAGTTCGAGGACGGCGTATGGTTTCCCGTGAGCTACGGCGGAAAGTTCGATGTGCGGGCGGTATTCTTTTACAAGCGGACGATTTCGGTGAACATGACCAACACGGAGTTTCACCGTACCAACGTGAACAGCAACGTGATTTATCTGGCGAACGAAAAGTGATTGGATTGACGGCGGCACGGCAGGCATTGGACTTCAGCGAACTGATGCGCGAGCACCGCGCCATGGTGTTCAGCGTGGCCTGGCACTTTCTGCATGACCGCGACCTGGCGGAGGAGACGGCACAGGACGTCTTCCTTGGCTTGCATAGGAACCTGGCGGGGATTGAGACGCCGGCGCATGCCGCCTTTTGGCTGCGCAAGGTGGCGGTGCAGCGCCCCATCGATGCCGCACGCAAGCGCCGCCGCCGCCCGCAGGTGGCGCTGCAGGATGTGGCTGAGCCCTCCGTGCGCCCCGCCGCCGGCGACCCGATGTTGGGCGGGATGTTGCGCCGGCTGATCCCGACGTTGCCCGAAGCGCCGCGCATGGCGATGATTTTGCGGTACCAGGAAGACCTGGATCCGGCGGAGATTGCCGAAACCATGGGCATCCCGCTGGGCACGGTGAAGAGTCACATTCAGCGGTCGTTGGCGCTGCTTCGCGGGAAGCTGGAGCGCCGCGGCGTGGGAGAACGGTAATGGATTGGTTGGAACAGGAACTCACGCAGGCGCTCGCGCGCAAAGAACCCGGCGCCGGATTCGACCGCCGCGTGCGCGCCCGCATGCACCGCAGGCCGCGGTGGCTGGCCATCGCCGCCACCATCCTGGTGATGATTGGCGCCGGTGAAGCCTGGCGCCAGCATCAGGGGCAACTCGCCAAAGAGCAGGTCATGACCGCCATGAGGATTATCGGGAGCAAGCTGAATCGGGTGCAGATGCAGTTGAAAGGGACCGAACAATGAGACCTATTCTAACCCTCGCCCTCGGCGCCGCGCTGGCCGCTACCCTGTGGGCACAGCAGTTCAAATTCAATCTGGACCACTTGGCATCCAAGGCCTCCGACAGCTTCGACGTCTCGCTCAATACCAGCATGCTCCAGTTCGCGGGCAAGTTTCTCGACGGCAAGGATCCCGACGAAGCCAAGGTCAAGAAACTGATCGTGGGCATCGCCGGCATCTATATTAAGAACTTCGAGTTCAAGAAGGACGGCGCCTACGTGCCGGCCGATCTCGACAAGGTGCGCAATCAGCTCAAAGCACCCGAGTGGAGCCGCATTGTCGGCATCAGGAGCGGCGGGGAGAGCGAGAACATCGAAGTCTGGGTGCGCAATGAGGGCGGCAAGGTCTCCGGCGTCGCCATCCTGGCCAGCGAACCCCGGCAACTCACCGTCGCCAACCTGGTGGGCAACATAGATCTGGAATCGCTGGCCGACCTCGGCGGCCACTTTGGCCTTCCCGACCTTCCCAAGGTAAAGAACGTGAAGAAGAAGTAGCAGCACCACCACGTCCCGCCCTAATTACTCCCGAACGGGCACGTGCTCGCGGGAATCTCTCAAGATGCACCGATTCGCGCATCCGCGGCTCGTGCGCGCGGTTTGAAATGGGTTTGTTGAAAACGGGCTGGCTATTTTAGCCATTACGCGTCAGAATCCAGCTATGCGACTTTGGATGGCTGTTCTCTGTTTCGCGACCGGGTTGGTGGCGGCTGACGTCAAGTTCGACGGGTCGCGTGTACAATACGAAAGTTACGGTGAAGG
>JAPKZC010000665.1 GCA_026394025.1 Candidatus Solibacter sp. | reverse complement strand
ATCAGGACATCATGAACGGCGTGGACGCGGCGCTGGCGAAGTATCCCTGGATCGACCGCGACCGGCTGGGCGTCACCGGCGGCAGCTACGGCGGCTTCATGACCAACTGGATTGTAGGCCACACGGACCGCTTCAAGGCCGCGGTGACGCTGCGCAGCATTTCGAACTTCATCTCCGTGGAAGGCACGCGCGACGCCGCCTACGGGCACAAGCGCGATTTCGGCGGCGATCTCTACCAGAACTTCGATCTCTACTGGCGCTACTCGCCGGTGCGCTACGCCAAGGACGTGAAGACGCCCACCCTGGTGATGCACTCCGATGACGATCAGCGCGTCCCCCTGGAACAAGGGGAGCAGTGGTTCCGCGCCCTACAGCACTTTCACGTGCCTAGCGAGTTCGTCATCTTCCCCGGCGAGAACCACGAACTCACCCGCGCCGGCGAGCCCAAACATCTGGTGGAGAGCCTGAAGTGGCAGGTGTATTGGTTCGACCGCTACCTGAATGGAAATCCAAAGGCGCTGCCGCCCAACGCGCCAGCGGCACCCATCGCGAGATAAATTATGTTGATCCTCACGCGCAGCCAGATTGCTGGTCTTTTGAACTTCGAGGAATACGTGCAGGTGGTGGAAGACGCGTTCCGCGCCCACGCTGAAGGCCAGTCGCTAGAGCCGGCCCTGATGCACGTCAGCGCGCCCGATGGAGAGTTCCATATCAAGGCCGGTGGCCTGCTCGCGCCGGAGCCCTACTTCGCCCTGAAAGCCAACGGCGGCTTTTTCAAGAATCGCGAGCGCTACAACCTGCCCAATATTCAGGGCATGGTGATTCTGTGCAGCGGCGCAAGCGGCCTGCCGTTGGCGGCGATGGACTCCATGGAGATCACCATCCAGCGCACCGGCGCCGCCACCGCCATTGCCGCCCGCTTTCTGGCGCGGCCTGAATCGGCGGTCTGCACCATGTGCGGGTGCGGCAACCAGGGCCGCATACAATTGCGCGCCATGTGCCACGTGCTGCCCATCCGCAGGGCATTTGCCTTCGGTCTGACGCTCGGGGAGGCGCAGGGCTTCGCCACCGCCATGGGCGCCGAACTAGGCATCGAAATCACGCCCACGGCGGACCTGCCAGCCGCGCTGGCGCAAAGTGACGTCTGCGTCACCTGCACGCCGGCGAAAAAGGCGCTGCTCGCGCCGGGCGATGTTCCGCCCGGAATGTTCATCGCCGCGGTGGGCGCCGATAGTCCCGACAAGCAGGAGCTCGACGCGCGCCTGCTGCCCGCCGCCTCCGTCTTTGGCGACCTGCTGGATCAGTGCGCCGCGGTGGGAGAATTTCACCACGGCATCGTTCAAGGCCTGGTGCGGCGCGAGGATTTCCGCGGGGAACTGGGCGCGCTGATCACCGGAGCGGTCCGCGGGCGCACGGCGGCGGAAGAAATCACGATCTACGATTCCACCGGTACCGCGATACAGGACGCGGCTGCCGCCATCGCCGCATACCGCAAGGCCAAGGCCAGCGGAATCGGCGTGGAAATCGATTTGGCGGGCTGATCGGCCCACCCGATAACTCGCCGTACGAAGTTTCGATTTGACTGGACTGTGCGGCGCCCACTAGGATGAATCCAATGTCTGTGCGCACGGTGTTTCTGAAGCTACATCTCTGGGTGGGCCTGGGCGCGGCCCTGCTGGTCGCCCTGCTGGCGGCCACGGGAACCATGCTGGTCTATGACGGCGAGATCGACCGCATGCTCAATCCCAAACTGCTGACCGTGGCTCCGCAGCCGCAAAACCTCCCGCTTACCGAGATTGTCAACCGCGTGCGCCAACAGTTCAAGGGATATGCCGTGGTCAACCTGGGGATGAATCCGCGGCCCGACCTTGCGTGGCAGGTGATCCTGGGCGGCAAGGGAGTGGTTTTCGCCTACGTCAATCCGCACACGGGCCAGGTCACCGGCAGCCGGGCGCGCGACGCTTCGTTCATATTCAAGGTGCACCAGCTTCACACCAACCTGCTGCTCGGCAAAAAGGCGCAGATCTGGGTCGGCTACGGTAACGCCTGCCTGATGTTCCTGCTGATTACGGGCGTTGTGCTGTGGTGGAAACGCAAGATGCTCGCGGTGGAAATGGCCGGCTCCT
>JAPKZC010000700.1 GCA_026394025.1 Candidatus Solibacter sp. | reverse complement strand
GGTCGGTCCATCAAGGTCTGGTGCATCCTCACGCGGGTGGCGTCGACATGGGGGCCACCGAGATTTACGTGGCGGTTCCGCCGGCCGGCGAAGAGCAAGATGTGCGTTGTTACAACACATGTTCACCCCTGAGGCTGAGTAACTTTCCCCCGGCAAACTGCTGGTCCTTAACGGGGTTTGCGGCGCGTGGGCAGTTTCTTGCGCGTGACCACAGCGGCCTCGGTGTGAGGCAGCGCTTCCGGCAGGCGAATCTTCAGCGCTTTCAGCAGGGCGGTGGCGGCCGTGCCCGGCGTGGGAATGCGCAGGCAACTGCCGCCGCCTTCCACCTTCATTTCTGTCACGCACAGCGTCTGCAATTGATGCAGCCCCTCTTCCACGGTGACGTCGAGCGAGACCCACGCCCGGCTGAGTTCCCGCCGAATCAGATAGGCGAGCATCACGACCAGGACATGGCCGCGGGTGTGTTCGGCGGTGCGCACGTGAATAGGGCGCATCTCCAGGTGCGCCGTTTTGCAGGTGCGGAAAGCCTGTTCGACTTGTGTCAGATCTTTGTAGCGGTCATGAATGACCTGCTTGGAAGCGGCGCTTTCGGGCAGATCGGTCTTAATGACGTAGCAGCCGTCCAGCCGCGAGGCTTCCTCCAGAGCTGGTTGGTTCACCGTTAGCTTCAAGGCGCGGCCTTGCGTCTACACATCCAGCCAAGCCCCGATTTTCAGTTGCGCGATCTTGGTGCGCAGCGCCTTCTCCGCCGTGGCGACTTTGGCCCGGGGATGCTGCTCGAGATAGCGATTCCGGTCCTGGCGCAGTCGCTCGACCGCCGCCTGTTTGTCGGCGCGGGAAGCCGCCAGTTGTCCGGCCCGGATCGGATTGCGCCGCAGCACATACCGTACGCCTTCCCGTTCCACCTCACAAACCTGGGCGGCAAACAACTCCATCTGGATCAGGCGCGCCTCGATCAGCGTATCGATCTGCGGCTTGGTGATCGCGGTGATGTAATGAAACCCGGCCCGCGAGAGATCCTCCACCTGGCCGCTCTTGATCATCCCCCGATCCCCCACGAACGTCACCCGCTCACAACCGAAACGCTCACTGGCCTTCCGCACCTGGGCGGCAAAAGTTTTCGGATCTTGCGTGTTGCCGCGAAAAACCTCCGTCGAGACCGGCGTGCCTTGTTCGTCGCATAACAGGCCGATGACGATCTGCTTCTTGCCCTTCTTGCCATCGCGGTTGTAGCCGTAGGCCGCGTAGGCATTATCTTCGCCTTCCAGGTAGCTGCTGGTCACGTCGTAGAGAAACAACTCCGGTTTCCGCGGTCCGCGCCGTTGGGTGAACAGCCGCTTTTCAATGGCCTCCTGGTGTTCGCTCAACCAGGTGAGATTGGTATAGAGATCGTTCTCGTCGAAGCCGCGCCGGATGCCGAGCACATCGCAGGCCGCATGCACTTGCGCCAGGCGCACCGCCGATAAGCGCGAGCCCTGCTCCAGTACCCGTGCCACAACTT
>JAPKZC010000966.1:9322-10146 GCA_026394025.1 Candidatus Solibacter sp. | reverse complement strand
CGGGCCTGCGGATATTGCCTCGTGAAGCAACCAACAATGCCAAATTTTGGCACTCTGTACAAATCATTGATCATTCGCCTGAATTCGGTGTTCGCGCCAAACTCAAGAAAACAGACAAACAGACCCTTGTATATGTAATGGCGATTGGCGTGCGGCGCCAAGACCGGTCGCCGGCGGGGCAACGTGCCTGGCCCTTGGCATCCCTGCATTGGCGAATGATCGATCAGCTATGGTTTTCGCGGGGAATCGCCTGACGGGGTCGATACTCCCTCGTTCGCGTTCGGTTTCCTGCAAGATGATGCGGTATTCGTTGGCCGCCGGACCGTTTGAAATATCGGTTTGGCCAATGCGGTGAGCCGTCCGCCGGACCGTCGAGTTGGCGCGCGGTGCTGCGTTGGGCTCTGCCGGGACGGAGGCGGAAGGAGACGCGGATATGCGGCTGTGGTCAGTCTTTTCGACGATCCTCGCACTGGCCGCGGGGGTGTTTACCAGCCCCAGCGCCAGCGCGCAGACGTTCACCCCGGTGTTGAAGTGGTCCTGGACTTCCAGTTCGGTCCAACCTTCTGCGCTAAATGTGATGATGACGCCGTCCGTCATCGATTTGAACGGCGACGGCGTACCCGATGTGGTGTTCGGCTCGACCGCCTCAACCGGCGGCGGGTCTGTGGAAGTAGGCTACCTGCGCGCGCTGAACGGCCGCACGGGAGCCGAACTGTTTACCGTTACGGACCCGGCCCTCCTGATCAGCACGACGAGTTCGATCGCCACGGGTGACATTGAGCGGGACGGCCGCCCGGAGAACATCGGTTGCGACAGCAGCGGCA
>JAPKZC010000966.1:0-9280 GCA_026394025.1 Candidatus Solibacter sp. | reverse complement strand
GGCTGATCGCGTTCGAGCATGATGGAACCTTCAAATGGCGCTCCCCTATTCTGGAGCCGATAAACTGGGGAGCGCCCGCCATTGCGGACCTCAATCAGGACGGCATCCCGGAGATCATCGTCGGCCGGCAGGTTCTCAATAATGCCGGGGCGCTGTTGTGGACCGGAACCGGAGGCCGGGACGTCGGCGCCGCCGGGCCGCTCTCGTTGGTAGCCGATATCGACATGGATGGCCATCCGGAAGTAGTCGCGGGCAATACCGCCTATCGCGCCAACGGCACAATCGCGTACCGTAATGCCGCGCTGCCGGACGGACACACCGCTGTCGGCAACTTCGATGCCGACCCTCAGGCGGAGATCGTCCTGGTCTACGGGGGACAGGTATGGCTCCTCGAACACGACTTCTCGATCAAGTGGGGACCGGTTGCGATGCCCGGTGGCGGCGGCGGGCCGCCGACCGTAGCGGATTTCGACAACGACGGGCAACCCGAAATCGGGGTCGCCGGATATGGCAGGTACGCCGTGTTCGAGACGAATGGGACGCTCAAGTGGTCCATGCCGACGCAGGATTTCAGCTCGAGCGTCACCGGCTCTTCAGTGTTTGATTTCGAGCACGACGGCGCTGCCGAGGTGGTATATCGCGACGAGACTAAATTACACGTCTATCGCGGAACCGACGGATTGGTTCTCTTTGAGACGCCGATGAGTTCCTGCACCTGGCACGAGTACCCGCTGGTCGCCGATGTGGACGGCGACCATAAGGCCGAATTGCTGGCCGTCGCCAACAACAATTGCGGATATGGTACGCAGCGCGGCATCTACGTCTTCGGCGATCCCGGCAACACTTGGGTACCGACCCGCCCTATCTGGAATCAGCACACCTACCACATCACCAACGTGAACGTCGACGGCTCCATCCCCGCGGTCGAGACTGCCAATTGGACGGTGCCCGGCTTCAACAACTTCCGCCTGAACGAGTTTGGCGTGCACGAGGGGGTGCCGTGCGATATCGACGGCAACCGGGTTGTCGACCGAACTGACATAGCCGCTATCTTCGCCGCGCGGAACACGCCGGCGGTGCCGGGCGACGCTCGCGATTACGACCGCGATGGCTTCATCACGGTCAATGACGCGCGGGCCTGTGCCCTCCGCTGCACGAAGCCGAACTGCGTGCCCTAGCGCGCACCGTTCGAGATACAGAAAGGATGGAACTGCGTATGCGAAAGCTTGGCCTCGCTGTAATGATCCTGTTGGTGCTTGCCGTTTTACCGGCGATGGCGGATCCCGCCCAACTGCAAATCATCCCCGCCTTTTCGAGCGTTGGGATAAACGACACCTTCAGTGTCGATCTCGTCGTCTACGGACTTGGCAACGGAGCCCCACCTTCGGTGTCCACTTTCGACCTGACCCTGTCCTTCGATCCCGCTGTGATTCACGCGACCGGGGCTGACTTCGGCCTTCTGCTTGGCGATCCCGCGTGGTATGAGGCGTTCACCGGCGTCGTGCTCTCGCCTGACTCCATAAACCTTGCCGAAGTGTCTCTCCTCTCTCCCTCGGACCTGGACGCCCTCCAGCCAGCCAGTTTCACTCTGGCTACTCTGTGGTTTCAGGCCGTGGGGTTGGGGACAACTCCCCTGCACTTCGTTCCTGGGACGGTGCCGGGGGTGTCCGGACTGGACGTCAAGGATGGGCTGGGCGTGTTGATGTCGCCGATCACATCGCTAGATGGAACGATCGAGGTAACCGGGATCACCCCGGTTCCAGAACCAAGCTCGCTCACCCTGGCGCTGCTCATGGGTGGGATCGTCTTCGTACGTACCGCCGCGCGGAGGCTCGGCGCCGGGCTCCGCCGTTAATCGCGGACCTTCATCGCGACCACCGGGCATGCCGGTCGGCGGAAACGCGCAGCCCGGAACGCGCGCGATAAGCACCGTTGCACTTGCGGAAAACCGGCCCGGCGAAGCCGCTTACCACAAGGCCGGCGCGGCCATCCGGAACATCGTCGATCTGCTAGCCGCCGCGTGAAGTTACCGGGTCAAATGTTGAAGTATTCTTGTTTACGATCTTCGCCCTTGAGCGCCTAACTCACGCTTGCCGGGACGCTAAGCCGCACCTGCGTGCCTTCGCCGGGCGCACTCGTGATGCCCAATTCGCCGCCCAGTTTCGCCACTCGTTCGCGCATGCCGATCAGCCCATAGTGGTGGCCGCCGGACCGTTTCGCCATCGCCGGGTCGAAGCCGCACCCGTCATCCGCAATTTCCACGTGCACCATTTCCCGCTCGAAGCGCAGCATCACCGCGAGGTGCTTCGGGGCCGCATGCCGCACCGCGTTCTGCAGCGCCTCGCGGACCAGCATCATCAGCCCTCGCTCCCCTTCGGCGCCCAAGGCCAGCGGCGCGCCCGAACTCTCAAAGTGGACCGGGATGCCGCTCTCCAGACCAATGCGCTCCGCCAGTTGTGAGATCGTCCGCACCAGGTCGTGCCCTGTGCCGGCATGCTGTCGAAGGTTCCACACCGCCAGGCGTGCCTCATCCACCGTGGCGCGTACCTCATTGCGCGCACGGTCCAGCAATTCCCGGCCTATCCCGGGAGAAACATCCTGCGCGCTCGAGGCCGCCTCCAGCAGCGTGGAAACCCCAATACAGCCCTGGATCAACGTGTCGTGCATCTCCCGCGCCAGGCGGTTGCGCTCGTCCAGCACTGCCGCGAACCGCTGACGCAGATTGCGAAGGTGCAAGCGGTACCCTCCCCATGCCGCGGCCATCGCAACCAGGCCGCAGAGCGCCAGAAACCAACTGGTCTGGTAAAAGTGCGGGCGCCATCGCAGGTTCAGAATCTGTTCCGCCGTGTTGCGCGGATCGTTCCTCTCATACGCCACTACATGGAAGCGGTAGTCTCCCGGCGGAATGTTGGTGAAATACGCGATGCGCCGCTGGCCCACTTCGGTCCAGTCGCGCTCGAACCCTTCCATCCAATACTTGAACTGCGTTCTCTCCGGCGAGCGCAGCCGAATGGCCGTGTAGTGCACTTCCAGTTTGCCTTCCCCCGGACCCACCCGCAGCAGCGGGCCGGCCGCCACCGCCGTGTCATCTGCCACCACCTGCTCGATCAGCACCGGCGGCGGACTGCCGCGATACGGCACGTCCGGCTCGATCCGCACCGCGCCCTTCGTGCTCGCAAACCAAAGATCGCCCGATGGCGCCAGTGCGCCCGCCGGCTGCACGCCGCCATTCATCTGATTCGTGCTCAATCCCTCCGACGTGCTGTACACGCGCACCGCCAGTTGGCCCGGAGGCTTGCGCGGCAACTCCTCCAGATCGCGCCGCGCCATCGATGCAATCCCGCTCGGCCCACTCATCCACAGGTTTCCCCGTGCGTCTTCCGTAATGAACTGGATTTTGTTGCTGGGAAGCCCGTCTTTCGTGGTGAACTGCGCCAGCTTCTGGTTCTCCAGAAGAAACAGGCCGGCGCCCTGCGTGCCAATCCACAGCCCACCGTGCGCGTCTTCGTGGAGCGCCCAGATCTTCTGGCCGCGCAGACGGTCCAGTAACGGGTCGGTCAAGAATTTCCCCCCGCGGTAGCGGCTCAGTCCGCCATCGGTCGCCACCCACAGGCTGCCTTCGCGCCCCAGCAGCAGCACCCGTATGCTGCCATAGGCCAGGCCGTCCTGGGTGCCATAACTCTGAAACCTGCCGCCCTGCCAGCGCGACAACCCCCCGTCCGTGCCGATCCAGATACCGCCGTCGCGATCTTCGCAGAAGGCGCGCACGAAGTCGTTCACCAGGCCCTGCTTCATGCTGTACCGAACCGTCGTTGTCCCCTGCCAGCGCGCCACCCCCTGCCCGTCGGTGCCCATCCACAGCCCGCCCGCACTGTCACGGAACACGTTACGGATGGGCAGCGCGCCCAGGCGGGCCGGCACCGCGGCCGGCATCAGCGTCTGGCCCGATACCTGAAACAGCCGCCCGTTGAGAGCCGCCACGAACAGCGCGCCCCCCGGGTCCTGGTAGATCGTGTTGATCCCCCGCGGCACCTTGTCTGGCGTAGTCACGGTGCTGGCTGCGCTCGGGCTCAAGCGCAGCAGCCCTCCCTGCGTACCCACCCAGACATCGTCCTCGGAATCCTCGAATAGCGCCAGCACGTTGTTGTGCGGCAACTCCCCCGGCGCGTCCAGACGCGCCATCTTGCCCGCCACCAGCCGCCGCAATCCCTGGCCGTACGTGCCGATCCAAAGCTCTCCCCCACGGCCCTCCGCCAGCACACTGATGTTGGTGCCGCTGATCGTTCTCGGCGCCAGGAACGGATTGCCCCGCACCCCCTGTTCCAACTTGCGGAGTCCGGAGATGGTGCCGATCCAGACCGCTCCGTCCCGCGTTTGCCGAATCGTGCGAATGCTGTTGTCCGCTAGATCCTCGCTGGAGCGATAGTAGATCGATTTGGTCCCGTCCAGAATCAGCAGCCCGCTCCCGCCAATCAACAGCCGTCCCTCCCGGTCCTGCCAGATCGAATGTACCGCCACGGCCGGCACCCCGCTGTGGCCATCGATGCGTACCAGCGATTCCTGCTCCATGCGAAACAGTCCCGCATCCGTGCCCACCCACAGATTGCGGTCCTTGTCTTCGAAGATCACCCGCACGAACCCGTTGCTGAGCCCCTGCGCCGCGCCGTACGCGCGGAACCCTCCATCCCGGTAACGGATCAGTCCCCCGCCTTCGCTGCCGATCCACAACGTGCCGTCCTTGGACGTGTGCAGGCAATACACGCTGTCATCGCGGAAGGCGGCTTGGTTCTCGTGATTGAAAACCGTGAACCGCGTGCCGTCGAAGCGCACCAGTCCGCCGCTCGTGCCCACCCACAGGTAACCGTCCGCGGTCTGCGCCAGCGCCTGCGCATAATCTTCCGGCAGTCCGTCCGAACTCTGCCAGACCCGGCGGCTATACACCGGCGAGCCTGGCGCCCGGTCAGCGCCGGCCGCCGCCATCGCGAACAGCAAAAGAACTGCGCCAACGCCCCGGAGAGAACTCACTTCGACACCCAACGTCAAAGCATACCTGAAATCGGCCGGCGCGATTTGGACCTCAGTCGGACCGTAATGCGGCTGCGCACGATATGGTGTTCAGCCTGGTCAAGTCCGGTGGCGCCCACCTGTAACGCTGAACACGGCACGCCGGGGCATGCCAATCGTTCCAGGGCTCCGTTCCCTGCGCGCCTCCCCATCCTTCCCCCGCCTCTACGGCAGGTGCACGATCCCGCGCTGTAGCGCCGCCACCGTCGCCTGCGTGCGGTCGCTCACGTTGAGCCTGCTCAGAATCATGTTCACGTGCCATTTCACCGTGGCCTCGCTGATGCTCAACGCCTCGCCGATTTCTTTGTTGCTGTGCCCCTTCACAATCAGTTCCAGCACCTGCATTTCGCGCCCGCTCAGGTCCGAATGCGGCGGCCGCTCCGCCAGGCTCTTCGATACCGAAGCCGGTATGAACTTCAATCCCGAATGTACCGTGCGAATCGCGTCCGCCAGGTCGGTGTGCGACATCGCCTTCAACAGGTATGCCTGCGCCCCCGCCGCCAGCGCGCGGTGTATGTCCTCGTCGCCATCGTAAGTAGTGAGCACGATGAACCGCAGCTTCGGCAGAGACTTGCGCAGCGTGCGGATCGCTTCCAGCCCGCTCAGCCCGGGCAGTCGCAAGTCCATCAGCACCACGTCCGCCGCTTGCCGCGCGCAGATCTCAATGGCCTCCTCCCCCGTGCCCGCCTCCGCCACCACCACCATGTCCGGCTGTAACCCGATGATCGCCGCCAGGCCGAACCGCACCACCGGATGGTCGTCTACGATGATCACGCGAATTGCCGTCGACATGCCACCCCAGTCTATCTCTCGATACCGATCTCGTACCAGGTCGTCACGGCTTCGCCCAGTGGGACTTGCCAGCCGTCCTGCGTCTTCTTCGCCGCCACCGGTTGACCGGTTCGGTGGCCCGAACCATCCAATGTTGAAATCGTAACCCGCCGCGCCCCCGTCATGTTGCGCAGCACCACCTGCCCCTTCACCGGTTCAATCATGGTGGGCGAGCTTCCATATTCCTTCAACGCGGTCTTGGCGTCGTTCCACGTCGCGCCGCTATTGGCCACACCGGCGCCCGCCGTCAGCAGCAATCGGCTGGAACGCGCGATCGGCCGCCCGTCCATCGCGCTCAGAATCACGCTCGCGAACGCGTTCTCGATGCTGGGCTCCAGATGCCGCAACGCCTTGCCCCAGGCTTTGATGAAGCCGATCTGCGCCTGCGAACGCTCCGTATCCACCGTCACCAGCCCGCCCTTTTGCGCCGAAGTGTACCAGGTCAGTTCCCCCGTATCGGAAACTATCGGGTCGGCCGGCGCCAGCTCAATCTTCGCCGTCGGCATGCCATCGAGCGTGCTGATCCGCGAGCCGTGCCGCAGCGGTAGCGACAACGGAAATCCCGGCGTGAAGTACGGCGCTTCGGTGCGCGGCAGCCGCAGGCTCTGGTTGACCTGCTCTCGCGAGTAAGATCGCGCCACCGTCCTCCGCGCGGCACTAACATCGCCGCGGACAAACATCAGCGCCCCGCTGGCCAGTTGCGGCATCTTCACCGGGTCCAGCGAGATATCGAAGGGGTCACCCACATAGGGCTTCCAATCGGCCGCCACTTTGGGCTCGAACGTGTACCAGAAAATGCCGTCCCAATCCTGTAGCGCGGCATACGCGGCCAGAATCGGAATGCCTTCCGCCCCGTATTCGCTGGGAAACGGATGGTTCACTTCGCTCACCGTGTACGGCTTGCCGGCGAAGGCGGTCCGCGAAAGTTCCACTACGGTGGATTTCAGCGGCTCGTTCACCATCGGCGTGTTGTGCGGACCCGCCCCCGGATGCTGCCAGTACGTGTGCCCGTCCACAATGTCCATCTGCGATGCCGAACGCAGCAGCGGATAGCTGCTCCCGCTGTGGCTGTGGTCCGCCGTGCCGATAATCGGCGCCTTCACCCCCAGTGTGTCGCGCAGGTACGCCTGCATGCCTCGCAAGAAGTTGCTCTCCATTTCGTTGAAAAACTGAAGCTCCGTCTCCAGCCTCTCCGGCGGAGCCGCGCCGCTTTCGCGCGGCGCGATGCGCGGTATGGGCTGATCGGCCGCCACTCCCGTGATCTCCCGCAGCCGAGCCAGTTCCGCGGCGCTCCGCTTCTGCTTCAGCCAGCCGTTGTAGATGTCCGACAGTTCCTTATCGTAGGCCGGCGTGGGCGCCCGAAAGCCAACATACAGCGCGTTCTCATTACAGATCTCCACAATCGCGATCGCCGTCTCCTTGCTGTATGCGGTCTTCGTGTAGGCGTTGGTGTGGCTCAAAAGCTGCTTGGCATATTCCTTCTGGAGCTCGATCAGCCGCCCATCGTAGAAGGTCAGGCCCTTGCCCCAGCGGATCTTGTCGGAATCCTGCACGCCGTCGCCCGGCTTATAAGACCGCCCCACGTTCAGATTCAGGTCGATATACACGCCGCGTTTCTTGAGTTCCGCAATCCAGAAATCCAGCCGGTCCAGTTGCTGTGCGTCGAAGGATCGCGTGTCCTCCTTGGTGGCGTCGATTAGCCCGCGCGGCGCCGCCAGGTCCAGGAAATGCAGGCGCACGCAATTCACCCCGTAGCGCGCTAGTGTGGCCGCCCACATCGGCGCGTCTTCCTTGGACGGCAGCATAGTGGAGCCCTTGCTCCAATCCGTGACGTTGACGCCCCACAGGCGCAACCGCTTGCCATCGGGCGTCACCAGGTGGCCGCCTTGGGTGCGCACAAAGCCACTCTTGCCCGCCGGGGCGGTCAGCAGGAACGACAGGTCGATAGCCGACCCGGCCCCCTTCCGGTGGTCCAGCGCAAAGGGCTGCATCCCCGCGTTGTCCGCCGAACTCAGGCCGGACGCGGCAATTGAGAGCAAAATCAAGACACGAGGAACGGTTTTGAACATGACGCCTTGAGTATAGGAGAACCCGTCCGCCAAAGTACCCTACCAAAGTTGGGCGAGTGCGTTTCCCCACGCCGGCTCTGCGCTTACCTCTGCGTCTCTGCGCCTCTGCGTTGAACTCGTCTTCCTGTTTGGTTCTCGCTTCGCCGGGTAAGGATACGACAGCCCCGAGTGTCTCTCACTTCGGCAAAAACTTGAAATCCGAAATCGCGATCTCGTCGTTCCCCTGAATCAGAAATCCGAACCTCCCCTGCGTGAAATCGCGGCCCGGCTCGATGAAAGTATCCAGCACTTTCCACTCCTCGCCCACCTGCACCTTCTGCACCAGGCGATCCGCCGTCACCTCGATCTGAATCGTGAACGCCTTCTGATTTCCCAGATTGTGCGGCGTCTTCACCCGCTCCGCACGCTTGCCCTTTTCGATCACTCCTGCCCAGAAATTCTTCCGGTCCATCTCGTAAAGCAAGTAGTTCTTGGGGTCCACATACTCCAGGCACCAGCGGATCTGGCCTGCCCGGAATACCCCGCCCCCTTTGAGTAGTTGCACCGTGAAGGTGAACACGCCCTTGGGCGGTATCTTATAAGGCACGAACCCGCCACCCTTGTGCACCCAATTGTCGCCGTCCTTCTTCCAACTCGCCGCGTCCTCGAACTCCGCCATCCCGCTGGCTGCCACCACTACCGGTGGCGGCGCGGCCTGCGGCTCTCGAGCCAGCGTGAAGTCCACTTCCCGGCTTTCGCCGGCCGCCAGTTGGACCCGTGTGGTAGCTTCCGTGAATCCCGGTGCGCTCGCCGAAAACGCGTAGTTCCCCGGCGGCAGCTCGATCTGGTTCCCCCGCGCCTGGTGCGTCTCCGTTTCCTCGCCGCGGCGATAGGTTATTGCCGCCGATGCTGGGTTGCGTGTCAGCCGGATCGTGCCGTTGGCGGCAGCCAGCGCTACGTCGGCGCCGGTCAGCACCACAGTCTGGCCCGCATGGATAGATCGCTGCAGTCGCTTCGGCACGTACCGTTCGCGCCGCAGTTCGATCGCGTGGTCGCCCGGTTGCATCGTGTTGAGGTTGAACGTTCCGTCCGCCCCCACCGTTCCGGCGTTCTTCTGATCCACCAGAACTTCGGTGCCGGCCATCGCGCCGTGGATTTGCAGCGCGCCGAATTGCGGCTGCGCTTTCAGCTCGAACTGCACGCGCACTTCCGCGCCTTTTTTCACTTCGATGGTTTGCGCCGGCGCGTCCTGGAAACCGCTCTTGGCCACTCGCACCGTCACCTTGCCCAGGGTCTGGACGCGCAACTGGCCGCGCTGCGTGCGCCGGCGATACTCC
>JAPKZC010000121.1 GCA_026394025.1 Candidatus Solibacter sp. | reverse complement strand
GCCGGCCTGAAGCGCGGCGCCGGGGCCGTCCTGTGGGTGGCCGCCCCGCCCGGCGAGCGCGGCAGCGAACGGTTTCCCTATTTGCTGAACGCGCTGGCCGATCTCGGCCTGGAGCCCCCCTTCCGCAGCAACCGTCTGTGGGCCTTCTTCGATTCCGCCTACCGCACGCGGGTGGACGTGGAGTACTTCGCGGCACGCTGGCGCAAGGCGGGAATTGCGGCCTTGCACGTCGCGGCCTGGCACAATTTCGAACCAGACGCGGAAGGCGACGCGTACCTGAGGAAGCTGATTGAGGCCTGCCACCGCGAGGGCATCCTGGTGTACGCCTGGTTCGAACTACCGCACGTCAGCGAGAAGTTCTGGGCCGATCATCCGGCATGGCGCGAGCAGACCGCAGTGCAGCAGGACGCGCAACTGGACTGGCGCAAGCTGATAAACCTGACCAATCGCGAGTGCTTTCGCGCAGTTAGTGCCGGGGTGCGCGCGACAATCGGCCGGTTCGATTGGGATGGCGTCAATCTGGCCGAACTCTACTTCGAGTCGCTGGAAGGGATGGCCAACCCGAGCCGCTTTACGCCGATGAACGCGGACGTTCGCGCGCTGTTCGAGCAGCAGGCGGGCTTCGACCCGCGGGAGTTGTTCGGTACGCGCACGGACGAAGCGTCCCGCAGGATGTTCCTGGATTTCCGCGCTGGGCTGGTGCGCCGCATGCAGGAGGAGTGGATCGCGGAATTGGATGTGACGCGCCGTGCCCAACCGGATCTGGATCTGGTGCTGACCCATGTGGACGACCGTTTTGATACCGGAATGCGCGATTCCATCGGCGCCGATGCCGCGCGTGTTGTGCCGTTGTTGGATACGCGCAGCTTCACGTTCCTGATAGAGGATCCGGCGACGGTGTGGCACCTCGGTGCGGAGCGCTATGCGGCGATCGCCGAACGATATCGGGCCCTGACACCGCATCAGAACAAGCTCGCGATCGACCTGAATATTGTGGAGCGCTACCAGAACGTCTATCCGACGAAGCAGCAGACCGGGACGGAGCTATTCCAATTGGTGCACCGCGCGGCGGGCAGTTTCGCGCGGGTGGCGCTGTATTTCGAGAATTCGCTGCTTCCGCCGGATCTCAAGCTGCTGCCGGCGGCGGCGGCGGCGGTTTCCCGCATCGAGCATATGGGGCCGAAGACGGTGATCGATTCCGTGGGCGGCGTGGGCATCCCATGGAAGGGGGGCGCCAAAGTGGACGGGCAACTCTGGCCTGCGCAGGATGACGAAACCCTCTGGCTGCCCGCGGGTCCGCACGCCATCGAGCCCGCCGCGGCGCCCGCCGGTCCACGCCTGGTGCACCTGAATGGCGATTTGAAAGCCGCGCGGGCGGTGAACGCGCATTCCCTTGAATTCACTTACCAATCGGCCTCGCGCGCGATCGCGATCCTCAGCCGGGCACCGGTGAAACTCCAGATCGACGGAGTGGACGAGGCACCCAGGTTGGCCGGTCCGGCGACGCTCCTGCTGCCGCGCGGCCAGCATGTCGTGACATTGACCACGGAGTGAGCTAGGATTACGAATGGAAAATGATAGATGTTGCGTTGCAGCCTGGGCCGGAGATCCCGGACAAGCTGTACTTCAAAATCGGCGAAGTAAGCGAGCTCCTGGGAGTGGAGGCTTACGTATTGCGGTACTGGGAGACCGAGTTCCCGGTGCTCTCGCCGAAGAAGTCCGGTACGGGGCACCGGCTGTACCGCCGCAAGGACGTGGAGTTGCTGCTGCGCATCAAGCACCTGCTCTACGATAAACGCTTCACTATCGAAGGCGCGCGCCAGAGCTTGCACAGCGAAGCACGCGCTCCCAAACAGGCGCGGGCGCCGAAGCGGGTTCAAGCGGAGCTGTTTTCGGTTGACCCGTTACCCGATATCCGCCGGGAGCTTCAGGAAATCCTACAACTACTTAAGTAGTAATTAGGCCTCCCCCATGATGGTGTCGTAGATGCGGTCCAGGTCTTCGGCGGAGTAGTATTCGATCTCGATTCTCCCACGTCCGCGTGCGCCTTCCTTCACGTGGATTCGCGTGCCCAGCTTTCGCTCCATTTCCTGAATGGCCGCTTTGACATTGGGATCGATTCTCACCTCATCGACGTGCTTGGGAGTCTTTCCGGCAGTCATCCTGGCGCAGGTGCGTTCGATCTGGCGTACCGACCAGGTGCCGGCGATCGCGCGCTCGGAGACTTCGCGCTGGAGGTCGGCATTGGGCAGGCTGAGCAGGCAGCGTCCGTGGCCGGCGGTCAGCCTGCCGTCGGAGATGAGTTGCTGGATGTCCGGCGGGAGCTGCAGCAGGCGCATAAGGTTGATGACCGTGGTGCGGTCTTTACCGGTGCGTAATCCGATGGTTTCGGCATTCAGGTTGAGTTCGGCCGACATGCGGGCGAAGGCGCTGGCCGTCTCCATGGGGTTGAGATCTTCGCGCTGAATGTTCTCAATCAGCGTGATCTCGAGCAGACGGTTGTCCGGGATTTCGCGGACGACCACGGGTACCGTGGCCATGCCCGCGAGCTTGGCGGCGCGCCACCTTCGCTCGCCCGCCACCAACTGGTAGTGGCCGTTGACGTAGCGGACTACCAAGGGTTGGATAATGCCGTTGGCGCGTATCGATTGAGCGAGTTCCTCCAAGCGGTTGTCCTGGAAGACGCGCCGGGGTTGAAGCGGATTGGGTTGAATCTGGTCGATGGGGATGCCCAGCGAAGACTCACGAGGCTCGGCCGGCGTGGGAAGTACGGGCGCCGGCGGCGGGGTGTGGGTACGGGTGGGCAAGAGTGCCCCCATGCCTTTACCGAGCGCTTGACGCGGATGTTCGGGTTTGCTCATGGTCGAGGATCTCTTTGGCGAGTCTGATATAGCTTTCGGCCCCCTTAGATCGGGGGTCATAGGTGAGGATGGGTTTGCCGAAACTGGGTGCTTCGGCCAAACGTATGCTGCGGGGGATGATGGTGCGGAAGACCTCATCTTTGAAGAAATCCCGGAGGTCGGCGGCCACCTGACGGGTGAGGTTGGTGCGGTCGTCGTACATGGTGAGGAGGATGCCCTCGATGGCGAGGGGGTGCTGGAAGGCTTCGCGGATACGGTCGATGGTATCCATAAGTTCAGAGACGCCCTCGAGGGCGAAGAACTCGCACTGGATGGGGACAAGCACGGAATCGGCGGCGATCAGGGCGTTGAGGGTGAGGAGATCGAGGGCGGGGGGGCAATCGATGAGGATGAACTTGTAGAGGTTGCGAATTTCGGCCAATCGTTCGCGGAGGCGGTACTCGCGGTTGGGGATATCGACAAGTTCGAGGTTGGATCCGATCAGGTTCTTGTCGGCGGTGATGATGTCGAGGCCTTCGAAATCGGTAGAGCGGATGGCGTCCTTTGGGTGGGTATCGCCGAGGAGGACATGATAGAGGCTGGGTTTGTCGGGGTCTTTTGAGACACCGAGGCCGCTGGTGGCGTTACCTTGAGGGTCGGAATCGACCACGAGGACACGGATGTCGTTGGCTGCCAGGGCAGCGGCGAGGTTGATGGCGGTCGTGGTTTTGCCGACGCCGCCCTTTTGGTTGGCAATAGCGAAGACTCTGCTCAAGCGGTCATACTAGCACGCTGTTTCACGTGAAACAAAATCGGTGTTTCACGTGAAACAGTGCGACGCCGGGAAGAACATCTGCGAGGACTGTCGCGCGTGTCGCAGTTGAAGTAACCCGCCTATTGCCCGCCCAGACTCAGATAACAGTCCAAAACCGCAACGGCGGCCGGCGTGACACCGGGAATGCGGCCCGCCTGACCCAAGGTCGCCGGCCTGACCCGCTCCAGTTTGTCCTGCACCTCGCGAGAAAGCCCGGGAATCCCTCGGAACCCGAAGTCCGCCGGAATCGGGCGCCGCTCCGCATTCTTCATGCGCTCCATCTGCCGCTCCTGCTGCTGGATGTAGCCGCCGTACTTGATCTCCGTTTCGATGCTCGTCAAGAGTCCCCGCACCGGAGTCTCGCCCAGAACCTCCTCGATCCACGGCCCAAGCCCGCTGATAGAAGCCTCGGTACGCTTCAACCACTGCCCGTTCGGGTGCTTCTCCAAGGCCTGCGACAAGACCTCCCTCTGGCGCTGCTTCCGGGTAAACACCTCCCAACGCGCATCGCTCACCAATCCGGCCCTCCTGCCAATCGGAGTCATGCGGATGTCGGCATTGTCGATTCTCCAGTGCAATCGGAACTCGGCTCGTCAGGATTCCGGTGTACCCCTCCATCCGCCCGACAATGACGGCATCCCGGCCCCGCAACCGGGCGGCGGCGTTGAGACCGGCCATCAATCCCTGGCAACCTGCCTCCTCGTAACCCGAAGTCCCGTTGATCTGCCCGGCCAGATATAGCCCGGGAATCGCCTTCACTTCCAATGTGTGATGCAGTTCCCGCGGATCGATCGCATCATATTCGATGGCGTATCCGGGCCGGATCATCTCGGCGGCCTCCAATCCCGGCACCGAAGCCAGCATTGCCACCTGGACATCGATGGGCATGCTCGTTGACATGCCGTTGACGTAGACCTCATTGGTATCCAGGCCTTCCGGTTCGAGAAAAATCTGGTGACGGAGTTTGTCCGGGAACTTGACGATCTTATCCTCGATCGACGGGCAATACCGTGGACCCACCCCGGCAATCTGACCACTATATAAAGGAGAGCGCGGAATCGCCTCCAGCAAGATCCGCCGCGTCTCCTCCGTGGTGTACCCGACGTGGCAATGGATCTGCGGACGATGGATCCGCTCGGTCATGAAGGAGAATGGCGTCGGTTCCGCGTCGCCGGCTTGCGCCTCAAACTTCGACCAATCTATGGTTCGTCCGTCGAGCCGCGGAGGCGTCCCGGTCTTCAAACGCGTCCACCTCAACCCCAGCGAGCGCAATTGATCGCCGAGCAACTGAGAAGGCGCTTCGCCATTCCGTCCGCAGCTATACGTCATCTCGCCAACATGGGCCAGCCCGTTGAGGAACGTACCGGTTGTTACAATCACCGCGCCCGCCTCCACGGTCCGCCCATCCCGCAGCAAAACCCCGGTGACGCGACGATCTTCGCCGATCCGGAGCGCGGAAACCTCCGCCTGCCTTATGGCCAAATTCGGCTCCGCCTCCAACCCCTCGCGCATGCGGAAACGGTACAGTTTCTTGTCCATTTGAGCCCGCGGCGACCACACCGCCGGACCTC
>JAPKZC010000217.1:2203-2666 GCA_026394025.1 Candidatus Solibacter sp. | reverse complement strand
CGCGCCGGCGGTTGGCGGCTCCTGTTCGACGGCAAGACCACGGACGGCTGGCTGGAGATCACCGGCAAGCCGTTCCCGGCGTGTTGGACCATTGAGAACGGGTGTCTGAAGGCGACGCCGCATAAGGACGGGTTCCAGGATATTCGCACCGTGGAAACCTTCCGCGACTTCGAACTGGAATTCGACTGGATGCTGAAGGCGGACGGCAACTCGGGCGTGAAGTACCTGGTGCAGAAGGTGGATGAGTGGGTGAACAAGGACGGGCGGCAGGCACGGGCGCGCGGCTTGGAATACCAGTTGGCGGACGATCGCAATGCGGACGCGGCGTCGGCACCGTCGCGCGCGGCGGGGTCGCTGTATTCGGTGATTGCGCCGGCGCCGAAAGTGACGCCACGCATCGGCGAGTTCAATCACTCGCGGCTGGTGGTGCGGGGCGGCGGCGTGGAGCACTGGCTGAATGGCA
>JAPKZC010000217.1:0-2175 GCA_026394025.1 Candidatus Solibacter sp. | reverse complement strand
CGTGCGCTTCGAGATCGCCGCGCCGGAGGTGCGGAAGCATCTTCGGGAACTGCGCAAGGATGACGGTGAAATCCTACTCGAAGGGCCGATCAGTCTGCAGAATCACTCATCGGAAACCTGGTTCCGGAATGTCAAAGTGCGGGTGAAGTGACTCGCTTTCTCAGGCCTTCACCACCGTAGTCTTTTTCACGAAGTCCGGGTCGAACTCCACGCCCAGGCCGGGGCCGGCGGGGACTGGGATGACGCCGTTCCTGATTTCGAAATTCGGCGCATACCAGGATTCTTTCCTGCTGCCGGCGCGGTGGACGTACTCCATGTAGGGACCCACATTCGGCGTGGTGGCGGCGAATTGCAGAATGTTCACCGAGGCGGCGCCGGTCTGCGTGTTGTGCGGGCATATCCACATGTTGGCTTGACGCGCCATCCTGGCCACGCGGGCGGCACGGATGAAACCGCCGTTGTAGTTGAGATCCGGCTGCACAATGTCGATGACTTTGTTTTCGATCATCCATTGGAACAGCCAGAGGCTGGAATCCTGCTCGCCGAAAGCGATCTTCATGGTCAGCGCATCGGCCACTTTCTTAGTCTCGCTCTTTTCCTCCCAAGGGCAGGGCTCCTCGAACCAGAGGTACTTCATGTCCTGCAGGCGCTTGCCGATCTCGATGGCTTTGGCGGCGCTATAGCTGCCGTTGGCGTCGGCTATCAGGGTGACCTTGCCGCCGAATTGTTTGGCCGCGAGTTCCAGGATCTTGTCGGTGCGCCCGGGGTAGGTATCGCGGTTGCCGCTCATGCGTCCGCCGATTTTGAACTTGACGGCCTTCGCGCCGGTCTCGGCGACGCCGCGCACGTAGACATCCACCTCTTCTTCGGCGGTGGTGTCGCGGCCGGAGCCGGAGAGGTAGACGGGGATTTCCTTACGGAGGATGCCGCCCATGAGTTCGCCGGCGGGCTTGCGCGCGGTGCGGCCAAGCAAGTCGAAGAGGCTCTGCTCCACGTAGGCCACGGGGCACCAGAAGGCCTGGCCGGACAGTTTGTAATTGGCGATGTAGACGCCGTCCACCAGGGTTTCCAGGTCGCGCGCGTCCTTGCCGAGAAAATGGGGAATCACGCGGCGGTGCAGGATGGAGACGAAATCCTCCATGTCCTTGGTGAGCACGATACCTTCCACGCCGTCGGTGGAGCGGGTGCGCACGAAGAACTGCCTGCCCGATTGCAGCAGGTCAATAGCGGCAATTTTGACGGGGGCCGGGAAGTGCTTGTGGAGGTTGAAGACGGGCTTCTGGTACTCGGGGATGGCCGAGTCCTTGTCGTCCGCGGCGGGAACTGCAAGTGGAGAAGCGGCCAGCAGGGTGGCGGCTTTGACGAAGTTACGCCGGTTCATAGCGTTCAGCATAGCGCGTGGCGGCCGCACCTGACTGCTGACGAACGGGCGCTCGAATCGCGCCGGACGAGAAGCAGAGGCCACGCCGACCGCCGCCTGCCACTTACTCGATGAGCTTCTTCTTGCGGAACCAGTCCAGCAGCACGTCGCGGAGCAGGCCGGCATCATTGGGGAACTGGAGGCCGGTGGCACGCAGGTTCTCCGCGGTGGCCTGATTGGCGGCGGTGAAATCGGTCACCGCCAGGGTGTAGTCGCGGTCGGCTTCCACCTGGCGGCCGCCGAGCACCACGGCGGGAAGATCGCGGCCCTTGAACGTGCCAACCACCACGCGGTTATCGAACGGCATGATGTCCCAGATGTTGCGCACCATCACTTGTCCCTTGGGGACGATGTCGCGCACGCCGCCGGAGTTCATGAAGGCGAAATCGGCGCCGGTCTCGGTGCGCATGGCCTGCTCGATGAGTCCCTTTACTCCACGCTTGTCGAAAGCGCGGGCGGAGACGGCCAGCGGTTGATCCACCCGCGCGATGACTTCGTCCTCCCAGCGCTTGACGGCGGCGGCCACGTCGGCGGCGGGCGCCGTGCCGGCGGCATCGATCGGGATGTGTTTCCAGGTGTGGGAAACGGGGGCTTTCTTCTCGGTATCCACCTTGAGTTCGAGGCGGCCCAACTCTTCGGCGTAACCTTTGACGCGGACCAGGATGCGGCCGTCCTGCATGAGGGGCTGCGGGATTCCATTGTGTGCGTGGCCGGTGACCAGCACCGGAATCTCCGGGGCGCCGGCCAGGAACTTG
>JAPKZC010001095.1 GCA_026394025.1 Candidatus Solibacter sp. | reverse complement strand
TCCTCTCGAGTTCAATTATGGTTATCGACTCCATCGCCGTACTTCCGCTGCTTCCCTTGTCAAATTCCCCCACCGCTCGCCCCTTGCCGCCCTTCTTCCGCCGCTCCTCAGCGATCCGCCCCTACAGCCCCAGCAGCGCTATGCTCCCCATCACCTTCGCCCTTCTCGAAGTCGTCTTCGCTCTTCGCCAGGCAATCCGTCACATGCGCCAGGCACAGCACCGGCCGCCGCCCACTGGGCAATAAAGGTTCTCGCAGCTCAGCAGACACGCCCCGCAGCACAAGTCCCAACCTTCCCCTCCCGCAAGAACCCCCATCTCACGCAGCAAAGCACCCGTAACACACCCTTCCTTGCATTTCGCCCCGTCAGCGGTTAGCCCCCAGGGCCCTCGCCGCCGAAACCTTGAGACTGGAGCGTACGCTCAGCGACCTGGTTTCCGACCCAAACTCGTCCTGGCGCAACGGTTCCAGGGCGGATTCCGGGAGAAGGAATGAGCCGCTACAATTTGCCCGGGTCGCGCTGCTGGTACTTGAAATAGAGCCAGTTACCGGTGGGGACCAGCACGGCGGCGGTGACCACCCCGGCAAGAACGTCCACCACAAAGTGGTAGCGGCAATACACCGTCGAAAGACAGAGCAGGATGGCGACCGCCAGATGAACATAGCGGATGGGCCGGAGGTAGCGGAACGAGAAATACAACGTGCACAGCGCCACCACTACGTGGCTGCTGGGGAACGCCGCGCCTGGAGGTTCGAAAACGCGATACAGCCAACTCATGAGCCGAAAGAAGATCCCCGACTGGACGGATGCAGGATACACGTCCGTTACGGCCAGTCTTTGAATTGCTGGCGGCAACGCATAGCCTCCCGCGTCGTGAAAGAACGCCGGGGTCCCAATGACGGGCAAGATGATGTAGATCAGGTAACAGACGTAAAAGACGAACGAGACCACGGAAACATAGTGAAAGAACTGCTGGCGGCTACGCACGAACAGGGCGATGCCCACCCCGAAGATGATCACATAGTACGAGAAGTAGGCGGCATAAAGGATCTCACTGAGGGCCAGCCAGGGCAGCTTGTGCATGAACAGGACGCTCGGTTGGCAGCCCCAAAGTTGCTGCTCCCACTGGGCCATTGTCGGATCGAGGTAATCCTTGAAGAACATACGGTTCAGCAGGCCGGTCTCGACATAGAACGGCGTGTAGAGGATCACCGGATAGAAATGGCGGAGGAAATTCAGCAACCCGGCCGACGGGCGACGGGAATATGCCTGGATGAGCAGGTGGACCAACACCATCCAGGCCGCATTAGCGCCGAGCAACCAAAGCCAGCCCGAGACTGTGTCGTTGTGAAAGCATAGGATCAGCAGTCCCACCACCGCGATGTAGGCCTGGGTTGCGTAGTCAATGAAGGTTGAGTTCTTCACAGCCAGTTATGTTGCCGATACCAACTCAACGTTTCCGAAATCCCCGCCTTGAGCGCGGTCGCGCAGGCGCACCCGGTTTCTCGTTCCCGCCGCGTCGGAGCGCAGACCCAGCCCGGCGCGCAACTCGGCAAACTTCGGGAGGTTCAGGATGTTGGGCTTGCCCGTCAGGCGGGACGCCAGATCCCGGGCCAAACACATCGGCCACAACAGCACCGTGGGCCCCGGC
>JAPKZC010000870.1 GCA_026394025.1 Candidatus Solibacter sp. | reverse complement strand
AGCGCAAGGCCGCCGCCGCCACCACCACGATTGGGGAGGTCCTGAGTTTGAAGGACCGAAGCCACGAATAGGCGCTTGCAAATCTTTTAAATTCAGGAGATACTGCGATTTCATGCCAGTTTTTCAATCCAGGAGAATGCGATGACGAAGGCCGATCTGATTGAGGAAGTCTCCCGCGTAGTCGAGATGACCCGGAAGGAATCCGAAGTCATCGTGGAGGCGATTTTCGACAGCATCGTACGTTCCCTCCGGTCCGGCGACAAGATCGAAATCCGCGGATTCGGCAGCTTCCGCACACGCCAACGCCAGCCCCGTATCGGCCGCAACCCGAAGACCGGCGCCCGGGTGGAGGTGCCCGCCAAGAAGATTCCATATTTCAAGCCGAGCAAGGAATTGAAGGACGTAGTCAACAGCTTCGGCGCTCCCGCCCCGGCGCCCGCGCTGGCCCCCGCCGCACCCGAGCCGGTCCCCAACCCGTAACGTGGACTATCTCTGGACCCCATGGCGATATCAGTACGTAACCAAGGGGCTTCTGTACCGCCGCGGGCGCTGTCGACGACCGGCAGAACCTGATCGTCCATCGCGCCCAGCACAATTTCATCATCCTCAACCGCTTTCCCTACACTAATGGCCACGTCATGGTGGTGCCGTACCAGCACGTCGCCACACTCGAGGATATGGCGGAGGAAGCGCTGCTGGAAATGATGCGTCTCGCGCGGGAGTGCGAAAAGCACCTGCGCGCAACCTACCGGCCCGATGGCCTGAACATCGGATTAAACCTCGGCCAAAGTGCCGGCGCCGGTATCGCCGACCACATCCACATGCACGTTCTCCCCCGCTGGGCGGGCGACACAAACTTCATGACGGTGACCGGCGAGACGCGGGTCCTGCCCGAAGATTTGCCGGCCACCTGGGAAAAGCTGAAGAGCGTGGACTGGGCGGTTTGAGCGCGGTCTCGTATTTCGAGGCGACCGCTCCCGGCCCGGCATGAGCACTGCCATATGGGTTCGGCGATTCCTCCACTGAATTGCCGGTGCCGTGGGCTGTTCGCGACAGGAATCGGTAACTCCTTGGCGACCAGGCGGGGGCGATCGCCGGAGAGTCGCAGCACTCCAAGTTCCGAGTCGGCGACCATACGACCTGACCTTTTGTGTGTAGAAGTCTCCGGCGCTAGACCTGCGGGAGTTCTGGAATTTTGATGCCCATCTCAGTGAGCTTCTTTTTTGCAAACTCATTGCGTAGGTTCTGTTTTAGCGATAAGAGGTAGTACCGGATCGCCTGCTCCGTGTCGCCTCGCTTCTCATATGCGCGGGCAAGAGCGTCCAGTTGATTCCAAGGAGCGGGATAGGCCGTCGTGTCGTGAAGCAGGACCTTGGACGCTTCTTCCAAACGCCCCGCGCTCATCAGGGCCGCAACAACCAGTGAAACGGTGAAAGGCGGCGTCGTCCGTTCAGGGTAGCCAAATCTCTTGCCGGCCTCTCGAAAGCGCCTGTGAATTGCCTCGATGCCTCCCTGGTCGAATAACTCCAGCGGATCGGCCAAACGCCACTCTTCGAAAACGGTCTCCAAACCCCGGTAAATGCTCGGGAGCGGAATCGACATATGATTCTCCTGCTGCATCCAAGCGAATTTCCATCGGAAGCCAACGGGAGGCGTCGTAAGTGCGGTGTTGAATTTGGCAACCTCACTGGGAACTTTGTCCGAGAGGTCGGTTGCCGTCATGTAGAAGTCTGCCTGGAGGGATTTGGTGTGCAAGAAAAACGACTCTGCTTGTGCGACTACCGCTTGGTTGTTCCAGTAGAGACTTGGATCGGCCGCAATGTATCCGTTGAAAAGCTTTGGCTTCGTGATCAGGGCATAGATTGCGAACAGCCCGCCAAGCGAGTGGCCGGCGAGGAGCCTGTAGGGGCGCGTGCGATAAGTCTGATCCACGTACGGAATCAGTTCGCCTGCGAGGAACGACAGGAAGGCATCTGCCCCGCCGTTACCCGGCGAGAAACGGTTGTCGCTCTCGGCGGTCGAGGGCGGCGTCAAATCGTGCGTGCGCTTTCGAGAATCACCGCTGGCGATCCCGACCACTAGCATCTGTGGGATGCGGTCGTTCGCAGCCAGAAAATCGACGATTGCAGCCGTGTAGCGGAAATGCGTCTCACCGTCCAGCAGGTACAAGACGGGATACCGGTCCGTACCGTTGCCATATCCAGCGGGCTTAGAGATGAGCAGGGATCTCGATTCCTTAAGGGTGTCCGACCGCAGTTGAACCGTTTCGCCAATTACGACTGGGCTCCCCTGACTCTGAGCCCATGCGTCGATTTTCGAAAACTGTGCTGCCCAAAGAAAGGCGAGAGCAGCAAAGAACCGACCCGTCGTCATGGCAATCCTCCTCAATCGAAATGCTGCCGATGGTTCTCACATTTGAGACTATTCTATCTCTTATAAGCGCATCACGGCCAACTCCAGGAAAAGGGCTGAAGGGATCGATCGCCAGAACCCGCGCCTCGCCCAGTAGGGTTTGCCTGGATGATAGAAAATCCGTCGGATCCCCCTCGTGGCGTTCTGGCGCCGAAGGGGCGAGTAGGCAACTGGCAGCGACGGCAAAAGAGCCGCCCGACGGGATCACTCGCCCCTTGGCGACCAGGGAGGGAGTAATTCCTCCGGCGCCGCGCTTTGGCCCGTCTCAGCATAGGCGACAATACGACCAAGTGCGCTGGCTTCAGGAAAGCACCGTCGACGCTGTAGAGGACAGCGACCATTTCGGAAGCGGCACGGGTGAGCGCCTTATAGACGTTCGGGGACGAGCGAAGTC
This sequence comes from Candidatus Solibacter sp., assembly GCA_026394025.1. GTDB lineage: Bacteria > Acidobacteriota > Terriglobia > Bryobacterales > Bryobacteraceae > Solibacter. The sequence continues at coordinate 1,698 of JAPKZC010000870.1, read as the reverse complement.
GAGGCATGAGATAATTCTGAGTGCGAAAGGGTATGTTGATGCCATCCCGATTCTCTGGCACTGTTGCTTACCCCAGCAGAGTTTTTGGGCTGCCGCGCGGCACCCAGATTGAATTCGAGGTGGTCGATAGTAGGACCACTGTTTTCGTCCCCGGGATCCCGAGACATGAATCTATGGAAGGCCATACAGACCTGATCAATCCGGGAATTATGGATATCCGATATGTACCCGATAAGCGAAATGAGGATGGGGCCGCTCAAGAGTGAGGAGCCATCTAATTGGGACTCGAATCTTGACTGCTATTGTTATCGGAAACTCTCCGCCGAAGAGGTGGACATTAAGATGCAAGGAAGAGCGACTGAAGCGATTCTGTTTGCCTCTGCGGATCTTGGAATAGCACCCCCAGCGGTCGTCTGGCTTAGGCCGTCGGCCCCAGTCGACGCTGCCAGTGCTCTTGGGCGGACCGCATACAATTGGGCCGATGAATGCCACGCCGAGTTCGCGCGGGTTAGGGTTCGTATTCCAGCTGGTTATACACCTTGGCCTGAAAAGCTCCGCGAGGTCTGGATACTAAGCGAAGTGTCGCGTTTCCCTGCGCTTGAATTCGTCGCGGTGCATGAAGTGCGCCACGTCTGGCAAAAGGCAAAAGATATCTCCTTATTTGGTGACGTGTGCAGGGCAGAAGGGGACGCTTACCCATACTCCTATGGAGCCCTCCGGCGGTATTTGATGGCGAAGGGCCATCTCACTCAGGAACTCGAACTGGAGATCGCGACGCTCCGCGAGTCGGCGTGCCGTGCATACGCGCAAGCGTGGCCGAACGGTAAGTTCGCGACACTCGAAAACTGACGCGAGGGCGGTCAACCGGTCAACCGTGTGAGGCTCGTTCGCCTGATCTGTGGAACCCGCCACTCCTTTTTCGGCGAGCAGGCTGGAACCGCGCCAAAGGATGGTCTCTTCAGTTGGCCGTGTCACGCGACTCGCGGAAGTGGCCGGTCGGTTGACCGCGGCTTCCTCTCGTGAAACGCCGTTGAAGTCAGTTGGCCCATCCCCCAGTCCAAGTTGACGAGAAGGCGTCCGATACACCGATCCGCGGGCACTCTTCGGGCGTCACGGTTGCGCAAAGGTCGAGCCCACAAGAGGTGGGTGACCAGTCAAATTCCATCGCGGCGCAATGCTGGTTGAAGCGCGTATTCTGTACCACGAACGAAGCCGAAGTTGCCGCGTGTCCACTGCGCCTGAAAGCGCCGGGTACGAGGCTGGCGATTCGGGGATGGCCAGTTATTCTCCGATGATCTTGATCAACGCGCGTTTCTTGCGTCCGCCGTCAAACTCGCCGTAGAAGATCTGCTCCCACGGCCCGAAGTCGAGCCTACCGCCGGTGACGGCGACCACCACTTCGCGCCCCATCACCTGCCGCTTCATGTGCGCGTCCGCATTGTCTTCGCCGGTGCGGTTGTGCCGGTACTGCGAGGTCGGTTCGTGGGGCGCGAGCCTTTCGAGCCATTTCTCGTAATCCGCGTGCAGGCCCGGTTCATCGTCGTTGATGAAAACGGAAGCCGTGATGTGCATGGCGTTGATCAGGGTGCGCCGGGATAAACCGGCATGTTGTAGCGAATGAAAAAGTCGTACAAGAAAGGAGAAGCGAATCCATCTTGGCCCTTAATCTTGCGGTCAACATCGCGAGGTGTTGATTGA
>JAPKZC010000421.1 GCA_026394025.1 Candidatus Solibacter sp. | reverse complement strand
TGGACGAGATGCAGGCCGCCATACTGCGCGCCAAACTGCCGCACCTTGACGGCTGGAACGCCCGCCGCCGGGAAATCGCCGCCACCTATTCGGCGGCCCTGGCGGGCAGTCGCGTGGAATGCCCGCGGGATTTTGGCGAAACCTACGTCGCGCACCTCTACGTGATCCGGAGCAAGACCCGCGACAGGCTGCGGGCCACCCTTAAGGCTTGCGGCATCGCGACCGATATCCACTACCCGGTGCCGGATCATCTACAGGAGGCGGCACGGGGATCGGAAGCCGCCGCCGCACAACTGCCGGTGACCGAGCAGGCGGCTCGCGAGATCCTCACACTGCCCTGCTATGCCGAACTCGAGGACGGGGAAATCTCCGCCGTGGCTGGCGCGTTGCAGGCCCTCCGAGAGGAGGCCGGCGTTGCCTGACGGAGGTTTTTTCAAACACGAAACGGCACTCGTCGAAAGCCCCTCGGTGGGCTCGGCAACGCGCATTTGGGCATTCGTTCACATTTTGCCCGGCGCCGTGATCGGCGCCGCCTGCAACATTTGCGACCACACGTTCATCGAAAACGATGTGCGCATCGGAGATCGCGTCACGATCAAGTGCGGCGTCCAGGTCTGGGATGGAATCACCCTGGAGGACGACGTGTTTGTCGGCCCCAACGCCACCTTCTCGAACGATCCCTTTCCGCGCAGCAGGCAGCAGCCCGAAGCCTTCGCCCGCACCCTGGTCAAACGCGGCGCGTCCATCGGCGCCAATGCCACCATTCTGCCGGGACTGACGATCGGGGAGAAGGCCATGGTGGGTGCGGGCGCCGTGGTCACCAGCAATGTGCCGCCGATGGCGATCGTGGCCGGGAATCCGGCGCGCATCGTTGGCTACGACGGCGCGGGTTCCGTGTCCGCGGGAGCGGTATCTACTGTTCCCGCCGAAGTTGGCGTGAGCACAACCCGGGTGGCGGGCGTGACACTGCATCGCCTGCCGCACGTGCACGATCTGCGCGGCAATCTGAGCTTTGGGGAAATCGCCAACCAGATCCCCTTCGAGGTGAAGCGATACTTCCTGGTCTACAGCGTCGCCAGCAAAGAGATCCGCGGCGAGCACGCGCACCGCTCGCTGCACCAGTTCCTCATCTGCGTGCACGGGCGCTGTCACGTGGTGGCCGATGACGGAACCAACCGGCAGGAGTTCGTGCTGGACAGCCCCACCGTCGGTCTCCACCTGCCTCCCATGGTCTGGGGGATCCAGTACAAATACAGCGAGGACGCCGTGATGCTGGTGCTCGCCTCCGCCAGATATGACCCTGGCAGCTACATCCGGGATTACTCCGAATTCCTGGAATTGGTGAAGGCGTCCCAGTGATGCGGGCGAGATAACATGAATTCCCTGGTCATCCCGGTCTACAGAAATGAGGCGAACCTCGATCGTCTCCTGGCCGAACTGGTCAAGTTGGGTGGCCGCGGTGCGGGGGAGTTCGAAGTGGTCTTCGTAGTGGATGGCAGTCCCGACCGTTGCCTCCAGATTCTGCGCGAGAGACTGCCAACGCTGCCGTTGCGCACGCAGTTGCTCTCGCTCAGCCGGAATTTCGGATCTTTCGCCGCCATCGCGGCGGGCCTGGAACGCGCGCGCGGCAGCAACATGGCGGTGATGTCGGCGGATCTTCAGGAGCCGCCGGAACTGGTGCGCCGGTTTTTCGAGATTCTGGGTGCCGGCCAGGCCGATATCGTTTTCGGAGTTCGCGGCCGGAGGTCGGACCCGTGGCTTTCGGAAATCGCGTCCAACATGTTCTGGTTCCTCTACCGCAAACTCGTGATCAAGGATATCCCCCGGGGCGGCGTCGATGTTTTCGGATGCACAGGCGAGGTGCGCGACCACCTGCTGCGGCTTCAAGGTGTCGATTCCAACCTGATCGCCCTGCTCTTCTGGCTGGGCTATCGCCGCGAATACATTGTCTACGAACGCCAGCCGCGGCTCGAGGGTAAGAGCGCATGGACGTTCGGTAAGAAGCTGCGCTACTGCCTGAACAGCATCTTCAACTTCACGGACCTTCCCATCCAGTTACTGCTCTACTCCGGGGCTATTGCGCTGGTGCTCGCCATCGCCGCCAGCATGCTGGTAGTCGTGGCCAGGTTGCGTGGCGATATCCAGGTGCCCGGCTACACCCCCATCGTGCTCGCGACCCTGTTTTTCGGTGCACTGACCAGCCTCGGCTTCGGAATCGTGGGCCAATACCTTTGGCTCAGCCTGCAAGTCAGCCGCCGCCGCCCCAATTACATCGTGCATTCCGCCGAAGACCACGGGACCAAACATCTGTAACGGTTGAAGACTTAACTAAGAGCCTCATTGCGATATTACTCTGTGTTGGACTTTGGCGGTTCCAGCGGTCGCCCGGAGCGTCAAGAGGACGCATGAAACATCACCCATGTTGTAGGTAGGCGAGAAGCTAAACTGCTGCGTGTATGTACCGGCAGCGGCAATCTGGTACCTGAGTTGCCCCGCCTGCGTTGACCCGGAGCATGTCCCCGCCGCCAACATGGCGCCCGAAGTGGCATTACAGGTCAGCCCGCCGCCCGCATTCCCGCTGAACAGACTCAGCAGCAGGGTGGAAGTGGATGTGGTGGCCGACGCAGGGGAAGCGGGGCAGGGAGCGCCCGAAGATATCCAGCCAGTCGCATCCGCGGTGTCCTTGGTGAGCGTCACTCCACTAAACTCCGCTAACACGATGCCGGCATCGGTTGCAGTGGCGTTCACGGTCACGGTCACTCCACCCGAAGCCAGCGTTGTGGCTGACACCTGATAGCGGGTAGCGTAGTTGACTGACAGCGCAAGAGACGTATAGCTACTGCCCAGACTGTCCGAGATCGTTCCCACATCGTTGTACGAGTACCTGCCGACGACCAGGACATTTCCCGCGGTCACGTTCCAGGTGGTTGCACAGGACGTAGTTGCCGTGCAGCTTACGGAGTTGACATAGGCGATTGCCCCGTAAGACGGAGCAAGCCCGGCAAACAGCAGGAGCGGGATGAGTTTCCGCATGTTAGTTCACCACGGTGTATGTAACTGAAACACTAACTCGTTTGGCGGTGCTTGCCGCACCTGCTCCAAGTTCCAGCCAGTCGCCGGCGGCGAGAGCGGTGGCTGACAAGGCCGTGGCGCAGGTAGTCGCACCGTCAATCCCCGTACCCGAACCCGCTGCGTTAGCGCAGGACAGGGCGCCTGCCGCTCCAGTGGCAAACGCCGCCGATGTGAGGTTCGTTGTGGCGCCGGCGTGGTTTTTACGGATCAGAATGGTCGGCGTTCCGGCATCGGAAGCGAGCGAAATCTCAACAACCGTTGACGCCGATGGGATAAAACACTGGCGGCCTTGAGGACCCATGTCCGCGGCTACCAGGGCTCCGCCGTTGTCCGCGCCAATCAGCATGATGCACGTCCGCCTTGCGCCTCCACTCACGGCTGACCATGCGGCCCCACTCCATCGGCAAGTGGCGAGAGCACTTCCACCGCCCGAACAGCTCCCGACCGAGCTGGCGTCGGTGAAGATATATACCGAACCCGTTGCCGGGGAACTCGGCGGACTGGCAAACGTGGAGGTCGGAGGAATCCAGTTCGCCCCGTGGGCGTCCACCATGCCCGTCTGTACAATGTTCTGTTTGCCCTGGCCGAAGCAAGCGGCGGCGATCAACAACCCGACCGTGAAACGCATAAGTTTTCTCCCCTCTGGTTCTTTCCCTGTAACTGCTGTACCGTCATTCCCCGCATCTGCACCTCGGGGAACATCAAGACGCGACTGAAGACCATCCTCGTGGCCACATGCCTGCCGGGAACGAAATCCCGAACGGACGTCCATGGAGTGCCCGCACCTGACCCAGGGTCTATCGTGCCGCATGGCCAGAGACCTCGCAAGTAATAACGATTCTCATGTTGCTTTTCCGATCACCCGCTAACGGACAGTCGCGATGTCGGGACTTACTTGATATCCGGCGCGGGAAACGCTCTCCATCCGGTCTTATTGTTTCAGACCAAGGCACGAAAAGAGGCTTCCGCCAGACGGGAAAACCGGGCGTAACGCCATGAACTGGCTAGATTTAAAAAAATAAAATGTTTGTGTGACTGAACTCGTACGACTAGAGGAAAACGCCTGACGCGTCAGCCGTCAAGCGTGCCCTGGGGCAAGTCACGTCGCGTTGCGCCAGGCGTGCCACCCGCCGCCGCCACGGACCTTTTCCAGGACATCCTTGGCCACCGCCGCCGTGTTCGCGTGGATCGTGATCGTATCCTCCACGCTCTGCGCATACCCGCCGGCCAGCACGATCCCGACTGGAATCCCCTGCGTCAACGCCGTCCGGATCACCAGGCGGTCGCGCTCCATCAACCCGTCCAAGGACAGAGAAAGCCCGCCCAACTGATCTTCCGCGTAAGGGTCGGCCCCCGCCACGTACAGCACCAGTTCCGGGCGGAACATGGCCAGCGCCGCGCGATATCCGTTGCCCAGCCGGTGCAGGTACTCCGCATCCCCCGTCCCGTCCGCCAGATGGATATCCAGGCTCGAAAGCGGCTTCTCGCTGGGATAGTTGTTGAACTGGTGGATGGAAAGCGTGAAGACCGATGCATCGTTCGCGAACACCGACGCCGTGCCGTTGCCGTGGTGGACATCGACATCCACTACCATGGCCCTCTTGATTCGCCCGTCTGCCTGGAGGCATCGTACCGCGATGGCGATATCGTTGATCGCGCAGAACCCCTCTCCATGGCCCGGAAACGCGTGGTGGAATCCGCCGCCGATGTTGAACCCGACACCGTCCTTCATCGCCAGTTGCGCCGCCAACACCGTCCCGCCGGCCGCCAGCCAGAATGCCTCCACCATTTGCCGCGAGTACGGGATCTCCAGCCGCAGGATGTCCTGGTAGCTGAGCGTTCCGCTGCGCAGTTTGGCCACGTACTCCGCCTCATGGACCAGGCGCACGTCGTCGTCGGTGGCCGGCTCAGGCTCCACGAAGTCTTCGGGTACGGCAAACCGGAAGCGCAGCATCCGGTCTTTCAACCAACGGTATTTCTTGGCTGGAAAGACGTGGTCCCCCAGGTGCAAATCGTAGCGTTCGTGGTAAACCAACCGGAAAGGCAACATGGCCCAGCTCCGTCAGTCCGTCTCCGATTGCAGTGCCGTCACCACCGCCACATTGAAAATATCCGCCGCCGAGCAGCCTCGCGAAAGATCGTTGGCGGGCTTCGCCAGCCCTTGCAGGAACGGCCCGATGGCCATCGCCCCGCCCAACCGCTCCACCAGTTTGCAGCCGATGTTGGCCGATTCCAGGTTCGGGAACACCAGCGTGTTGGCGCGTCCGGCCACCTTAGATCCCGGCGCCTTGCTCTGCCCCACCATCACGTCCACCGCGGCGTCGGCCTGCAATTCGCCATCGGCGTTCAGCTCAGGCGCGCGCGCGCGTACCGTCTCCATCGCCTCCACCACTTTATCGACCATCGGCCCCTTCCCGCTGCCCCGGGTCGAAAAGCTGAGCAGCGCCACCACTGGCTCGGCGCCGATCAGCACCCGCGTGCTCTCCGCCGTGGCAATTGCGATATCCGCCAGTTGCATCGCGTTGGGGTCGATCACCACCGCGCAATCGGCGAACGCCATCAGCCCGTTGTGGCCCCGCGAACGATCTTGCAGCGCCATGATGAACACGCTCGATACCAGCCGCGCACGCGGGTGCACGCCCAGCCCGTGGAGCGCCGCGCGCACCGTCTCCGCCGTGCTGTTCACCGCCCCGCCGACGCTGCCGTCGGCATCGCCCGCCCCTACCATCAGCGCCGCGAAGTACAGCGGCTTCTTCGCCGTCGCAGCCGCCTCCACCTGCGTGGTCCCCTTGGCCCGCCGCCGCTCGTAATACAGCGCGGCGTACTTCTTCACCAGCGGCGAGTTCGCCGGATCGACAAACTCCACACCCTCCGGCGCATTCGCCGGCCGGGCGCCGATCAGCACGGGCCGCACCACGCCATCGCGTGCCAGACGAGCCGCCGCCTCCAGTACGCGCGGGTCCGTACCTTCGGGAAACACGATCGTCTTCTTCAGCTTGCGGGCCCGCTCGATGAGCCCGGCCATGAAGAGCTTCGCCGATTCAGGAATAGCTGCCATTTGCCGGAATCCTGAGTCTAGCAGAGTGGCGGCGGGCTGGGGCCACGCCCAGGGCCACCCCATCGAGCGACACGATTTGTCGTCGCCGGCATCTGCTGGGCTCTTGCACCGCGGTTTATTGCGGCTGGTAACGATGGCTAGTTCTCTGTGGGAACCCTCTCGATGTGGTCGATCACAAGGACTTCGACCGGGCCTTTGCGCGCTTCCAGTTTCAATCCGAGCTGCTCCTGGATGGCGGTGAAAAGTGAGGAGCCGGTGCGCAGGTCCGCGGGTGCAGGCACGCTATCGGGAGGAGCCGATAACACGTCCGGCTCCCATTCCAACTTAAAATCGAAGACCCCCTTGAGCCCCGTCTGGTCTTGGACGGAGCGGTTAAGTTGATCGGACAAGACCTTAGCCAGCATTTCGGCCGAGACCTGGGTACCCATCAGACGGCCCCGGCCGGGCATGGTGAAAGGCGTTTGGCCCATGACGTCAGGGGCTTCCGTCAGACGAATCTTAGCCCCTCCTTTGGCCACCACCAGCGCGTACCTGGGAAGCTGCCTGGTTTCGCGGTGGATGACTAATTTGAAACGCTCGGCGAGCAACGCTTGCATCATCTGCTGAAGCTCGGTGGGCTGGCCGGGCTGCCGCAGCGGGGCCGGGCGGTTGTCCTGCGCGGCGTTGGCTGTGACGTCATAGCGGACGGAGTCCAGCCAATTCGGTTTGCCGTAGAGGCGGTCGCTTTGGACGTCATAGGCCCATGTGATCAGAAACAGCAGCGATGTGCTCGTGGTTGCGATCCGGTACCCGGAGCGGCGAATTGAAATGGTCCCGGCGGTGTCGGATGGCTTGATTGCCGCCACTTCGAATACTGGAGCTTGGGCGTGGGCTGCGGCCAGCGCTGCCAGCAGGAAAACAGATTTCATGATCCGCATCGCCACGGCACTAGTGTACCGCCCAAATCAGTGTGACCGGAGAGCCGCCGTGGAGCCTGAAATCAGACAGAGAGACGGCGTCTGGCCCTGCCACCTGGACAGACCCGCGCCCGCGGCTCCTACCGCGCCGGGAAGCTACATCAATCCCCGAGGAATTTCCCGAACGCCCGCAGGCCCTTGACGTTGTCGCAAACCGCCTTGATTCCCGCCGTCAGCGGAATCGCCAGCAGCAGTCCCGGGGCATCCCACAGGAACCCCCAAATCATCAGCGAAAATGTCACCACCAGCGGATTGAGGTGAACTCGCGAACCCACAATCTTCGGGTACAGCACGTTCAGCGCGACCAGGTGCAGCATGGCTACCGTCACCACCACCAGCACGTACACCGGCACCAGGTTCAAAGGCAGCGCCGCGAAGAGCGGCGGAATCATGGCGAGCGGCAGTCCGATGTACGGCACCAGGCTCATAAACCCGCTCAGCGGACCTACCAGCATCGGATACGGCACGCGCAGCCCCCAAAACAGCATCGAACTGAGCACCGCCAGCAGCAGACCCAGCACGAAATTGCCTACCACGAAGGCCCGCACCATGTCGGCAATCCCTTGCACGCTGCGCGCCGCCACCAGGCGATCTTCGCCATGGAAGAATTGCAGGAAGCTGCGGTTGATGTGGTCCCGCCAACTCAGCATGAAGTACACCAGGAACGGGATGAACGACGACATCAGCAGCACCTGGTAAAGCGAGCTCAGGCGCGCAACGATGTAGTCGCCGATGGGCGTGGCGTCTTCGTGAATCCTGACTTCGGGGATTGCCCCGGACGTCCCCGGTGGCTGCTGTGCGGCCGGCGTGGCGCCCTTCTTGCCCTTCTTGGCCGCTGCCAGCGCCTGCTCCTGCTGCTTGCGGCGCTCTTCTTCCTGCCGCTGCCGCGCCGGCACCAGCACCTTGTACGTCTGGTCTTCCATGGCGGAGATTTTTTGCTGAATTCCGTCCACCAGGTTGCCGATGCTCTGCCCGTACTTCGGCAGTTCGTCGTAGAGACCCGACAGTTGCGAATACGCCCCCAGCCCGGCGACATAGAGCAGCGCCAGGGCGAACGAACACACTACGAAGCTGGCCAGGGAGCGCGGGAAGCGAATGCGCAACAACAGAGCCACGAAGGGTTCCAAAATGAAGGCGATCGTCAACGCGATCAGCGAGGTGATAAAGAAAAGACGCCCGAGGTACAGAATAGCAATCACTACCCCCATCGCCAGAATTGGCAAAGCGATGTGATGCGCCTCCTGGGCGGCTCTGGCGGTGATGGATGAAGGCTGCGTTACAACGGCCACGGCGCGTTAGACGACCCTTGTCTCGACTGTAGCACGCACACGTCTATAATGAAATAAATTGACTCCTGCCTTCACCCGCATTCTCGCGCTCGACCTGGGCAAGCGCCGCATCGGGTTGGCCATCAGCGATCCCTTGGGCATCACCGCCCAGGGGCTCCCCAATCTGGTTCGCACCCGCATCCGCACGGATCTCGACGTCCTGGAACAGCTCATCCGCGAGCGCGAAGTCGGCATGATCCTGCTCGGCAACCCCATCAATATGCGCGGCACGGAGGGCCGGCAATCGGTTTGGGTCCGGGAGTTCGCCGAATCGCTGGAAAAGCGTACCCGCCTACCGGTCAAACTGTGGGACGAACGGCTCACCTCCGTCGAGGCCGGTCGCGTGCTGCGCTCCAGCGGCATCAGCATCGAGAAGCGCGCCGCCGCCGTGGACCGCCTTTCCGCCGTTATCCTGTTGCAGAGTTACCTGGATTCCCTATGAGCTTCGCTACCAGCGTCCTGCGCCCGCTCGGCTTCCTGGCCCTCGCGGGGCTCGCCGCCGGCGGCTTCGCCGTCTACCGGCTGGAGCAGCCGTATCAGGGTTTCAGCGGCGAAACCTTCGTCGAATTCCCCCGCGGCACCGGCACCAGTGGTATCGCCGACGCCTTGGCGAAGGCCGGCGTAGTGCGCTCGCGCTGGGATTTCCTGTTGGCCCGTGTCGCCAGCCGGACCCGCGTCCTGCAAGCCGGCGAATATCGCTTCGACCACGCCGCCAGTCCCATGGAAGTGGCGCGCCGCATCGCGCGCGGCGATGTTTTCTACTACGAACTGGTGGTCCCCGAGGGCCGAAACCTGTTCGACATCGCCGCCGCCGCCGGCGAACTCGGCCTCTTCCCCGCCCCCAAGTTCCTGGAAGCCGCCCGCGACCCCGCGCTCATCCGCGATCTCGACCCGCAGGCTCCCACGCTCGAAGGCTACCTCTTCCCCGATACCTACAAGCTCAGCCGCCACACCACGCCCGATCGCCTCTGCCGCCTGATGACCGGCAAGTTCCGCGACGCGTGGCGCAGCCTGCACACCTCCGCGGCCGTGCACCGCACCGTCACGCTGGCATCGCTGGTGGAAAAGGAGGGAAAGTTGGCCGATGAGCGCCCGCGCATCGCCGCCGTTTTCGAAAACCGCCTGCGCATCGGCATGAAGCTGGATTGCGACCCGACCACCGTCTACGCCGCCCTGCTCCAGCAGCGCTACCGCGGCGTCATCCATCGCAGCGATCTGGATAGCGAACATCCGTACAATACGTACCGCCACGCCGGTCTGCCGCCGGGCCCGATCGCCAATCCCGGCCTCGCCTCCCTGCGCGCCGTGCTCGCTCCCTCGGATGGCGATTCGCTCTACTTCGTGGCCCGCGCCGATGGCTCCGGCGGCCACGAATTCTCCTCTACCATCGCCGCGCACGAAACCGCGGTGGAGCGCTACCGCCGTGCCCTCCGCAAATAGATCCGTCAAACAACAACTGCGCGATTACCTGGCCGCCAACCAGCCCGCCACCATCACCGAAGCCGTCTGGCTGGATCTATTGCAACGCCTCGCCCCGGTTTCGGAAAGCTACTTGCGAGACCTGCTGCGCGCCACCAGCCTGCCCTTCGACCAGCCCTACTCCGGCATTCGGCAGCACACCTTCGAAGAGTTGGAGCACGGGCTCCGCACCATGCTACAGGTATATAGCGACTCGCTGGCGGCGGGCCAGCGCGACCGCGCGCGCTACTGCCGCCGCCAGGTGATCGCCGCCAAAGATCGCGCGAAATGGTTGGCCGTCACGCCGCGCAGCACGCCGGAAAGACGGACGCAAAAAGAAGAAATGGCGCAGTGGATGCTGGTCTGGCTGGAAAACCCCGAAGTCTTCCCCGCGTGGGTGGACGCCAGGAAAAAATCGCATTCCATTCCGGGCTAGATACAACACTCTCCAGAAACTCACCCGTAGGTTGCTGCTTCTTCGTGAGTGCCCACACCTGAGTGGGCGTTCTTTGGCGCGGCATGAAGGGCGGCGCGAGCCGAGCGAAGCGAAGGCCGCGCCGCGTTTGGGCTCGCCTTGAGGGGGGCGGGGGGCTAAAGATTCTGCGTGCACACCACTCCTGTTGGACTGCGATCGAGGTTCGCGGAGGCAACCTGGCGCCGCCGGTTATTCCCACTCTGTAGACCCCAGCCTGGCTACGACGGGCGCTTCTTCCGAAACTGCGTTACAGCCGGCCTCTTCTTCCTGTTTCTTCCATTCTTCAAGAAAATCAAAATCGGCAAGATTCTTGAGTTGGAGCGCGAGGTCGAGAAGGCCAAGGAGGAACTACGCGAATTCAAAGCCGAGGTCCGGAACAGCGTGAGCGTGCTCTCCACGAACGTAAACTCCATCAGCGGGATGACAAACCGGATCGACTTCTATAACAACGTTCCTTCAGTCCCCCAGATGGAGCAGGAAGCACGGATTTTGGACCAGAGGGCACCAGCGACTGTGAATTCTGCCCAAGAGGTTCAGCGCGTCTTCCTACAGCAGGACGATGACATCGTAATCTCCTTGTTCAAAACCCGCGTTGAGATCGAGCGGCTTCTGCGCAAGATCGTCGGCATAAGCACCAATCTACCTCCGGGCAAGGATATCCGCATGGCGGGGCTGCCGCAGCTTTTCGAGATGTTTCTTGCCCAGAGCCCGGAATACAAATACCTTCAGACGTCGCTGCGCTATGTAAATCAGGTCTGCGAGGTCCTCGCTTTGGGGGCAAAAATCATAGCCACATTGGACGATTTTCTGGGCGAGCCACCGCATACCTCACATCCCGCATAGCTGTGAGCCCCCTTGCAATTGTGTTAACCGGGCTTTGGCGTTCTCCGGCATGGCGGAGAAGTCAGGCGGGAGAGAGGGAAAACGGACTCACCCGGGCGGCCGAACGTTTCTCCGCATGCCGCCGCGGAGAACGACACCCGCTCGAAATGGTTTGCTTTGTTGGGGCTACGGCCCAAGAAATAAGCGGACGAACCGCGGGCGCTGGCGTTAACCAACAGGCCTCATGTTTTCGTCTGGAGGGGATTTGGCTCCCCAGTCAGGATTCGAACGCCCTCTCGGCCAATTCCCCAATCCACCACGACGCCAGCGAACTTCTCCCCCCGCCTATTGCACGGGCTTTTTCGGCGGCGCCTGCACGGCCGGCACGTTTTCATCGCGGATCAGCTTGTTGAAAGTGGCCAGATCGGCGCCCATCAAACCGTCGAGTTTTTTCAATTCCGCATTCACCTGCGTGGCCAGATCCTCATAGACCATGTTCGATTGTTGCGTGGGCTGATTATCCGAACTCTGCACCACTCCCAGCACGTGGGCCAACTTATTATTGAGCTTGACGGGAAAGTTCAGCGGATCCTGGTTGGCGCGATTCTTCGTCTGGTAGAGAGCCTCCTCCACCTCCGTCAACTTCTGATTAAGCGCCTTGGCGGCGTCCGCGACCTTCTTGGATTCGCGCCGCGTGTAGTCGTCCAGTTGCTTGCGCAGTTCGCGGATGCGGATCACCGCCTCGTTGGTGTCGCTCAGCTTGTCGCGGATCTGTAGCGAAAGCGAAAGCTGGCGCGCGTACTCCACCGGCGTGGTGTCCAGGCGCGGATCCTTCTTCACTTCGAAGGTCTGCGACTGCGTCTTGCCGTCCACGGTCAAGCGCACGGTGTATTTGCCGGGCGAGACGCGCGGGCCGGTGGTGCTGCCCGCCCACAGAATCATGCCCGGGAAAACGGTGGCGTCGGGATAGCGCAGGTTCCACACGAAACGGTTCATGCCCGCCTGCGCGGTGAGGCGCGCCGCGGGCCCGCCGCGGAAGGGGTTCTCTTCGTCATCGGGCGGCGCTCCCTGCGGGCGCGGTTGCTCGCGCGTGGAGAACTTGTTGACCGCTTTCCCGGTTCCGTCCAGAAACTCCAGCGTCACATCGCCCTGCGGAGCCACCTTCAGGAAGAACTGCACCACCGCGCCGCCCGGAGGGTTCTCGCCGCCGCCCGCGCCGCCACGTCCACCGCGGCCACCGCTTCCGAAACGGTAGGTGTCTCTGGGCTGGAACAGCCTGGCGTCTTCCGTGGCGTTGAAGCCGTTCAACTGGTAGAGCATGGAGACATCGTCCAGCACCCAGAAGGAGCGGCCTTCGGTGCCGATGACCAGTTCCTTCTCGCGCTTGTGGAACTGCATGTCGGTGATCGGCGTGACCGGGAGATTCAACTGGAACGCGCGCCAGTTTTCGCCATCGTCGAAGGAAAGGAAGAGGCCGGTCTCCGTACCCGCCACCAGCAGGCCCTTGCGATTCGGATCTTCGCGCACCGCGCGGGTAAAGGCGTTATTGGAAATCCCGTTGACGATTTTCTTCCACGTTTTCCCGTAGTCCGAGGTCTTGTACAAGTACGGCCGGAAATCGTCCTGCTGGTAGTTGGTGGCCGCTACGTAGGCGGTCCCCGCATCGTGCGGCGATGCATCAATGGAATTGATGCGGATCCACTCCGGCATGCCGGGCGGCGTGACGTTGTCCCACTTCTTGCCGCCATCGCGCGTCACGTGCACCAGGCCATCGTCCGACCCCGTCCAGATCACGCCCTTGGCGACGGGCGATTCCATGATGGTGAACACGGTGCAGTAATACTCCACGCTGGTGTTGTCCTGCGTGATCGGCCCGC
>JAPKZC010000715.1 GCA_026394025.1 Candidatus Solibacter sp. | reverse complement strand
TGGCGTGAATCTGGTCAACACCTCCGGCTATTACCTGAACGGCAACAACGCCAACACCCTGGTCGGCAGCGCCTCCACCGCCAACGATTTCAACAACGTCGTCATTGTCGAGCCGCAGATCAACAACCTCAGCAAGTTCATCAACGGCACGGTGCCGCAGGACGCGGGCGACGTGTTCACCTACCGCCTCCACTACTGCAATGACGTGGCACCGACCGAGCAGTTCGCGCCGGTCGTGGACGCAGCTACCACCGCCGACCTCGGTGCGACTTTCACCGCGGGGCAGTTCACGGGGGCGCCCGCGACGGTGGACGGCGTGGCGCTGGTCGTCGGCAGCCGCGTGCTCGTAAAGAACCAGACAGCCCCGGCCCAAAACGGAGTTTATCGTGTCGCATCTGCCGGCGTCTGGAGTCGCGCTTCGGATTTCAATTCCAGCGCCAACATCACGCTCGGTTACCGGGCCTACGTCAATGCGGGCACGGTAAATGGCGGCCTGACCTTTGCCCAGAAGACGGCTGGACCTTTCACGGTCAACACGACTGCGCTCACCTTCGCTAAAGTGGCGGGCAACTCGTCCGTCAAAGTTGCAACCACAGCCAACATCGCCAATCTGGGCAACGTGAATCTTAACACCGGCTTTGACAGTGTGGCCAACCTCAGCCTGGGTGACCGTGTGCTGGTGAAGAACCAAAGCACCGCGTCCCAGAACGGCATCTACTACGTGACGACTGCGGGCGCGAGCGGCGTGTTGACGCGTGCCACGGACATGGACCAGACTGCGGAGGCGATCCAGGGCTTCCAAGTTTATGTCAACAGCGGAGTCAACAACGGCAGCAAAGTGTTCGCCCTGGCGTCCGCTGTGGCAACCTTGGGAACCACCAGCCAGACCTGGAACCCGGTGGATCAGGTTACCGCCTACAACCTCCTGCTCACCGACATCATGCCGACCCCGGCGCTGTTCCAGAGCCTGATCGTCTCCTCGCCTGACACCGGCGGGGCGCAGACAATCACGTCACGGTGCCAACGGTTGGGACTTCAGGCACCATCAGCCTCACCCTCAACAAACTGGACCCCAAAACCAAGATCAGCGGCTCGACTAAGGACGTGACCGTGGACGTGAACGCCACACTCGCTAACACAACCCAGATCGGGTCCGAGATCGCCAACACCACTACTTTGAAATACGCCACCCTGCCCGGTGGCACCGGGACCAATCCGAATTCGACCGGTTCTACCACGCCCACAGCCAGTGGCACGGCCACCGGCGCGCGCGACGGCGGCAACATTGCCAGCCCCACCGACAACACGCCTTACAACTTCCAGGGCTTGACTGCGCTCAACAATTACGCCGCCGGCGCGACTTTGAATTTGACCGTTACGAAGTCACTGTCCCTGGCCAAGGCGCTGACGGCCACCAGCCACACGGGTACTGGCGCCACGGCGGGCAATGATCTGGCCATTGGCGAAAAGGCCACCTACCAGCTCACCACGACGGTGGAAGAAGGGACCACGGCCGATCTGACGCTCACCGATACGGTGCCCACCGGGCTCCAGTACCTTGGCAGCACCGCTTACTTCCACTCGGGGGTGGGCGTGACGGCCACCGGCAAGAACAGCGGCGTCGCCTATACGGACGGCACTGCGATTGACCCCCGCGACATCTCTAACGGCACCACCGGCGGCAGTGGCGGCGGGAACCTCGTGTTCAGCCTGATTAACATCGTGGCGCCGGGTTCGTCGGGTGTGGGGACAAAGGCGTTCGTGGTGGAGTATCAACTCCTGGCCATGAACGTTGTCGGCAACACGTCGGGCCACCTGCTCACGAACAGCGCGGTGGCGGCCAGCACGGCCCTGGGGATCACGACGTCGGCTTCGACGCAGACGGCCACAATCAAAGAGCCGGCTTTGGGAATGACCAAGACATTGATTACCGCGGGTTCGGATGCGGGGGACACGGTGGTGTATGATGTGGTGATCAATAACACCTCCGGCACGTCCACCGCTTACGATGTGGCGGTGACTGACACGCTGGACCGCAACCTGGAATTGGTCTCGCCTTATAGTTCTCGGGTGGCGCTCCAAGGAACCCCGCCGTCTTATGTCACGTTAGACGCGTCCGGCAACACGGCCAGCGCGGTCAACGCGACCTTGAGCGAGTTGCG
>JAPKZC010000132.1:3059-4127 GCA_026394025.1 Candidatus Solibacter sp. | reverse complement strand
TCGTAATAGGCGATGCCCCCGAGATCGCTGAAATCAACCGCCTGCTCGGTGCCTATGGCAAGACTGTGGTGGCGCCACGGGAAGCCCCGGTACCCGACTCCTGGACGAAGAGCGCGGCCGCCATCGCCCGGCTCGCCGACGTGCCCGACCGTTCCATTGGCGTACTGTTGATCGACGAATCCGCCGCCGCAAGCTATATTCCGTGGCATCGCATCCAGCCAAAACTGGCGGGCGAGAACCCGTTGGTGGTCACCTTCGCCGCCACCCGTGGCGGCTACGCGCGCCATGCGCAATACGCCCTCCCCATCGCGGTCTATCCCGAATTGACGGACGACATCGCGCCTGCCGTGGATTCCATCCACCCCACCTTCCGAATCCCGGTTCCGCTGGTTACGCCGCCCGCAGGCCTGGCAAATCCGGCGGATTTCGTCGGCGCGCTCGCCGGAGTAACTGCCCCCAGTGCACTCCGCGAGCGTGCCGACGCTATCCACAAGGCGGGCCTGGGTTTCGTGCTCACCTACGCCGACGCGAAAGAGACCCCCGTAAAAGAACTCACCCCCGATGCCTTCTGGAAGGCACTTAACGAAGGTGCACGGTGGGACGGGCCCTCTGGCCTGTCTTCTTTGGCGCTCGCCCCTGGCCCTTCCAAGCCCCGCTCGGCGGAGACTGTGGAATCCGCCATCGATCTCCCCCTCATCGCCATCCGCGAGCCGCGGAATCCCGCGCTCGTCTCCCCGCTCATGACCAAGCTCTACCAGGAATCCAACCTCCGCCTCGCCCCCAACCGCGTGGCGCTGCATCCCGACGATGCGCGCGCTGCCAACCTGCCGAACGGCGCACGCGCCATCCTGCACACCCGCATCGGTAAGTGCTCCGTTGAAGTCACCGCGGACCCGGCCGTTCCGCCGGGCGCGGTACTGGTGGGGGGCTCCCCTGGAATTCAGGACGTGTGCGCCCCCGGCGCCCGCGCCAAGGTGGTGAGAGCATGATCGCCGAAACCAAGAAGACTCCGGCAGCGCGCTACGGCATGAGCATCGATGTTGACCGCTGCAACGGTTGCGGCTCCTG
>JAPKZC010000132.1:0-3024 GCA_026394025.1 Candidatus Solibacter sp. | reverse complement strand
GCCGGCGCTACCGACCGTACCGGCCTCACCTGGATCCGCGTCTTCCGGATTGATAACGGCGTGGAGGGCGCCGACCGCCGCTCCGCTTTTGTCCCCGTCCTCTGCCAGCATTGCGGCAAGGACGCCCCCTGCGTCAGCGTCTGCCCGCAACAGGCGGTGGACGTGGACCCTGCCACCGGCATCGTCGGCCAGATGCCCGAGCGCTGCCTCGGTTGCCGCTATTGCATGGCCGCTTGCCCTTACCACGCCCGCTACTTCAACTGGTGGGACCCGGCCTGGCCCGCCGGCATGGAAAAGACGCTCAACCCGGACGTCTCCCCGCGCATGCGCGGCGTGGTCGAAAAGTGCAACTTCTGCCACGGCCGCTGGCACGCCGCCAAGGCCAAGGCCGTCGCCAACGGCAAGACCGAGATCGACCCGGCGGATTACATCCCGGCCTGTGTCGAAGCCTGCCCCTCTGGCGCGATCCGCTTCGGCAACCTGAACGACGCAGCCACCGAAACCGCCCAGGGTGCCCGCCTTCCGAATAGCTTCCGCATGCTGGAATCGCTCGAAACCGATCCCAAGATCTACTATCGCTCCAAGAAAAACTGGGTGCGTGAAATCTCCAGCGCCCCCCGCCCGGGAACGGCAAAGGAGAATGCACGTGGATAGGGAATTCATCACTCGCGGTGTCCGGCGCTGCTCCACCCCGCGCTTCCTCCTGTGGCTCTCGCCCTGGGTTGCCATGCTCCTCTTCGGCGCCTATTGCGCCGGGCTGTGCCTCGTCAAAGGCTTGAACCAGACCAATATGGACAACCGCTATGCCTTCGGTCTGTGGATTTTCATCGACCTCACCATCATCGCGCTTGGCGCCGGCGCCTTCTTCACCGGCTTCCTGCTCTACATCATGAAGTTTAAGGAACTCAAGGCGGTGATCAACAGCGCCGTCGTCATCGGGCTGGTCTGCTATAGCGGCGCCATGGCCGCCCTCATGGTGGATGTCGGACAACCGCTGCGTGCCTGGTTCACTTTCTGGTATCCCAACGTGCACTCCATGCTCACCGAGGTCACGTTCTGCATCAGTTGCTACCTCGCCGTGCTCTTCATCGAGTACCTGCCCATCGTGCTCAAGAACCGTAAGCTGCGCGACATCCCCTCGTTTCTGGTCTTCGAGTTCGAATTGCACAAACTGATCTACGTGCTGGCCGGCGTGGGCACCTTCCTCTCGTTCTTTCACCAGGGCTCGCTCGGCGGCCTCTACGGTGTGCTCCGCGGCCGTCCCTTCGCTTTCCGGGAAGGCTTTTTCGTGTGGCCTTCCACCTTTTTCCTCTTTATTATTTCGGCCGCCGCCGTGGGCCCCAGCTTCCTCATTCTCACCACCTGGCTGGTAGAAAAGATCACCGGCAAACGCCTGGCGAAAGACCGCGTCTTTCTCCTGCTGGCCCGCATCTCCGGCATCCTGCTTTCCGTCTACGTGCTCGCCAAAACCGTCGATACGCTGATCTGGATCAACCGCACTTCACCGGGCCTAGGCTTCACCGCCTCGCAATACTACGATTGGAAACCCTTCGGCACGTGGATCCTCTTTGCCGAGATCGTGCTCTGCGGTCTTTTGCCCGCGCTGATCCTGCTCACGCCGCGCCTGCGCGCACAGCGCGCCTGGCTGATTCCGGCGGCGGCACTGGCCTGCTGCGGCGTCGCCCTCAACCGCTATGTGCAGACCGTGCAAACCCTGGCGCTGCCCACTCTATCCTTCGACAAGTTCCTTTCCTATACGCCAAGCTGGCAGGAGACCGGCACGTTTCTCGGAGTCCTCGCCTACGGTGTTCTGGTGTACTCGTTCTCGTTCCGCTACTTCCAGATCTTCCCGGAAGAGCGCGAACTCAAAATTCAAGTGCGGCCTCAGCAGGAAGAAGAGCCCGTCCTCGCAGGGAGATTCTAATTTATGTTTCCGTGGAACTACGGTTTTCATTTTGGCCCCGCCAGCGTCATTTTCCTGGGAGCCTTCTATACCGTGCTGGTCGTGGTCGCCACTACCATCCTCAACGCCCTCTGGCGCTCACACGGGGATTTGAGCAAGGGCAGGGTGGAAAACATCCGCTGGCACTCGGATTTTCACGATCTGTCCGCCGCCGACCGCACCTGCCGGCACGTCCTCACCGGCGAGTTCCAGAGCCGCGAATGCCCGAATGCCTTCGATTGCCGCGAGTGCGGGACGCACGCCAAACTGATCGCGCTGCATCCGCCGTTGGCAGCCGCCGAAGACGAAGCCGAAATCTTCGGCATGTCGTTCCCCCTCGACCGCATGTACCATCGCGGCCACACCTGGGCTCGTCCCGAAGCCGATGGCACGGTCACGGTGGGGCTCGATGACCTCGGCTCCCGCCTTCTCGGCGCTCCGGACGCGGTCGATCTGCCCGGCATCGGATCGCGCGTGCAGGCCAACGGCACCGCGTTCCGCATCCGCAAGCGCGAAGCTGATGTCCGTGTGCTCTCGCCCGTGGATGGCGAAGTGGTGGAAACCGGTGGCGTCGATCGTGGCTTCTTCCTCCGCGTCAAGCCGCTCGATGGCCTCATGGACATGCGGCATTTGCTCCGCGACGCCGAGGTGAAGCCCTGGCTGATGCGCGAGTTGGAGCGCCTGCAACTGGCCCTCACCATGGAAGGAGCCTCCGTGCCAAGCCTCGCCGATGGCGGCGTGCCCGTGGCCGACATCGCTGCCGCCTATCCAAAGACCGATTGGGACGCCGTCTGCGGCGAGATGTTCCTCGAGCCGTAGCTCAGCTCGCTAACGGTCGCGCCTCTGTGCGGCGCCCGGCATTTCTCCTTGACATCGAATTGATTTAGTACTAAGCAATTAGTATGGAGCGCAACACCCACGAGGAAGGCCATATCCGGCACTTGCGGTTCTTGTTCCCGGCACTCTTCCTTGCCGCCACGGGTGTGGTTTCCGCGGCCAACCTGGAAGGCAGAATCGTCGAAGACCACACGGGGAATCCGCTGGCCTCTGTGGAAGTGCGCATATACAAGACCGGCCAGCGG
>JAPKZC010000522.1:2954-4604 GCA_026394025.1 Candidatus Solibacter sp. | reverse complement strand
TTGGTACGCGGCACGCTGAGCCGGTTCAGGAGGCATCCCAGCGGTTGACACAAAGTACTTTGCTGTATAAACTATTCTCCATGGTCTTGCACGCCGATCCCTTTTTGAGAACGCCGCGACGCCGCTGGCTGCCTCCGGAAATGACCGTCCCGCCTCTCCTCGATCCGGCGGCCTCTGCGGGAGCCATGCAGCCGAGGTACGCACTCCTGATCAATCCCTTCTATCCGAAAGACCCGAACGCGAGCTTTGGGAAACATATGCTGACTCCAACCCTCGCTCTCACCAGCTTTGCGGCGACGACACCGGCCCACTGGGAGGTTCACTATTGGGACGAAAACCTGCTGGACGGCCGCCCGCCCTTTCGGCCATTGCCGGAGCTGGTGGGTATCACGGTACACCTGACCTTCGCCAGGCGAGCGTTCGAGCTTGCCCATTGGTACCGGAGCCGCGGAAGCAAGGTGGTCCTGGGCGGTTTGCATGTGCTGTCGTGCCCCGAGGAGTGTGCGCCGCATGCGGATGCGCTCGCCATTGGCGATGGCGTGCAACTCTGGCCGCGAGTACTTGCCGATCTGGAGTCGGGCCGGCTGAAATCAAGATACGTGGCAACTTACGAAAACGACTATCGCGAAGATCCGGCGCCAAGGCGGTCCATGCTGCCGCGGCGGAGTTTCCTCACCACTACCAGCCTGATTGCAACCCGCGGTTGTCATAACCGTTGCGAGTTTTGTTACCTGGCAACCGATGGCCTGCGCATGCCGTATCGCTTGCGAGATCCCAACCAGATCGCCGCGGAGTTCGCGGCGGACGACCAGCCGTACGGTGTCTTCACCGACAATAACCTGGGCTCGAACCGGGATTATCTGCGCGCGCTGTGCCACGCGCTGAGACCGCTGAACAAGATCTGGAGTGCGGCCGTGTCTATTGATGTCACCGACGATCCCGGCCTAATCCGAACCATGGCGCTGGCGGGCTGTACGGGCGTGTTCGTCGGCTTCGAATCGCTCACGGACGACAACCTCGCCGACGCGCGGAAGAAGACGCCGAAGGCGGCCGACTATGCGCGCCGGGTGCGCATGCTCCACGAGAACGGGATCCAGGTGAATGGTTCGTTCGTGCTCGGATTCGACCACGACCGCAAGGATGTTTTCGCCCGCACGGCCGAATGGGTGGAGGAGAACCGGCTGGAATGCGCCACGTTTCACATTCTGACGCCGTACCCGGCAACTCCGCTGTTCAGGCAGGTGGAAGCAGCGGGGCGTTTGTTGCACCGCGACTGGACTCTATACGATACCGCGCATGCCGTGTTCCGCCCCAAGCATATGTCACCGGAGGAACTGGAGCACGGTTACGCGTGGATCTACGAACGGCTCTTCTCCCACGCTTCGATTTGGCGCCGCCGGCCCGAGGATTGGCGTGCGGTTGCGCCATACCTCGCGATGTCGTATCTGTATAAACGCTCGAACCGGTTCTGGCGCCTGCTCATCAAGCATCATCTGGTGCACGCCGTGTGGCGGCCTCTGGTCGAAGTGACGCGAATGCGGCACCTTCGGTTCAGAAAGCGGCTTGCCGACGCCGAAGCGCCCAGTACGTCTCCAGGCAACGTGGTGTCTGCCGGGCTATAGCGGGTATCATCTCGGCGGGTCGTTGCGC
>JAPKZC010000522.1:0-2852 GCA_026394025.1 Candidatus Solibacter sp. | reverse complement strand
GCGCGCCCGCACCGGCCTCCCATCGCCCCGGCGACACCCCACGCGCGTGTGCTAGAGTCGTTCCGTATGGACGGCGCAAAGAGCGGATTCGACCAGTTTCTGGAACGCTCGGCGAGGCTTGCCACCATTGTGATCCCGGTGGTGATCGCCTTCTATAGCCAGGCGTACACCGCGCAAAAGGACGCCAGCGACCGCATCGAGAAGCGGCTGGAGCGCCAGGACCGGGCAGAGGCATTACGGTCCGACCAGGAACAGAAGAACGTCGCCCTGCTGCTGCCCCTGCTGAAGAGCAGCGACGCGAACGAACGCCTGATGGGAATCGAGATCTTCACTTCTCAGGCGCAGGGTGGGCAAGCCCCGCTCTATTTGCAGTCCACCATCGAGCGTCTGAAGGCGCTCGCGTCGCCGCAGACTCCGGCCGGCGCCGCCACGCAGGCCGCGTTAACCAAAGCCACTCAGGCCGCGGCCCAGCAACAGCTAACGTGCGGCAATACCATGCCCGAGGGAATCTACTTGCACTATCAGGACAAGGCGCAGAAAGCGGGCGCACAGAGAATCGGCGCCGAGTTGAAGCAGCAGAGCCTGACCTTTCGCGGCGTACAGCAGGTGGATGTGGCGCCGCGGCAGACCGAAATTCGCTACTATCCGGCGGGCGCCAAACAGGAAGACTTACAGAAGCTGGCCACGACGCTGGCGAAATACGGTTTGACCGATGTTCCCAGGAAGGACATCTCCTATCTCCTCCACGGATGCCCTCCGCGCGCTATTTACGAAGTCTGGATGGCCGCCGACGCGAGCATTCCATGAAGTTCATTGATTCGTCCGCGCCGGCGCCGCGCCGGCGTTACTCAGGTCGCCTTCGGCGGACCAGTAGAGCGCGTTGAACAGCAGCGGGAACGTCGCGTGGGTTTGCGCGCGATGCTGCGGGCGGATGCCGAACAATACGACCTTGCCGGGGTTCATCTCAATGGAAACCACGGCGGCGCGGCCGTACATCAGGTCTTCGCCGCGTATCCAACCGCTGGCGTTCACCTTGGTATTGGGATAGCGCGCCACCACGCTGACCTTCTGCGAAGCGAAGCCTTCCATCAGCTGGAAGAACGGCGAATTAATGTAGAAGCCCAGCGCCTCTGGCTGAACGCCGCGGCCGATGGGGTGGGCGGTATCCACTTGCAGGTTGACGATGGCGCCGGGGGCGAAGTGCGCCTCGCGCGTGGTGCTGCGTTTGAGATCCTTCACCCCAAGCGGGAGTCTGTCCACCAGAAGGTTGCAGGCTTCGCCGAGAGAAATCAAGGTGCCGCCATCGGCGACGAACTGGCGCAGCGCGTCCCATCCGGCGTCACCGAGACCACCGCGATACTGTTCTACGATGGTCTTGTAGTCGAGGCCATCGAGCATGGAGTTGGTGCGCTGGTCAGGCAGGATGATAGCGTCGAAGCGCTGGCGCAGTTTGCCCGGCTTAATGTCCTCGTTATGCAGCTTGGTGTATTCGAACTGGTAGTGATCCAGCACCCAGCGGGTCCAGCCCTCATCCATCGAGGGGTCGTAGGACTGGTAGATGCGTGGTGGCGAGCAGCGTCCTGACGGGAGCTTTGGGATCGGGGCGCACGTCGATGCCTTCCACCGCCTTGTTCCAGACATCGGCCTTCGCGGTCGCGATGACGTAGGGCACGGAGCCCGCCTCGGGCCTGGTCAGGCTCACCTTGGCGCCGCTCTGCAGCAAGCGGTTCACCACCTTGGCGGAGAGCGCGCCGTTGTAGGGGAAGCGCCATGCGCCGCCGCCGCTGCTGGCGGAAAGAACAAAGCGGGGCGTAGCGGCCACCTTGTCCATGGGGAAAGCGGCGAGCGGCGTTTTGGCGAACTCGGTCTTCACGCCGAATTGCATGCCAAGCGACCAGGCGGAGACATCGTAGGGCGCTTCGGCGGGCGCGCCCGGAGAACGCCGGACTTCGGGATAAGTCTGCTTTTCGAGCAGGTCCTTGGCGTAGCGCGCGAACACCTGGTTGAACGGGATGACGAAGGTTCCTGCCGTATAAGTCCTGTCGTCCTGCTTGAAGCCCTGCTGGGCGCGGAAGACTTCGACACCGGCGATCAGGAGCTTGTCCACCAGTTCGATGGCCTCGTTGGAATCGTGCTGGCCGCCGGCCGGAATCAGGATGGCGAATGTCTTATCCTTATCCTGGCCGAGTTCGCCCTTTTTGCCCGCCTCGATGGTGTTGCGGTTGATGCCGTAGATCTGGCGGAGCAGGGTCTCACGGCTGTCGGCGGCGGTTTCCAGCAGCGCGTTGGTGGCGATCAATTCGTAGTCGACGATGTCACGCAGGGTCCACCGGCCGCCCAGCCAGGGGCGGGGATATTCGGTGCGCGGGGTAATATCGCGCGGCGCCGGGAGAGGCTCGTCGGGGTGCTCGAAGGCGCGGCGGCGCTCGGATTCGAAATCGCCGGGTGCGCCGGCGGGACCGGTGGCGGCGGCGCGTCCGCCAGTGGCGGGCGCGGAGGTTGATGCGGCGCGCGTGGGGTCGGCCTTAATTGCACGACGGGGGTGGCGATACGGGCGCTGGCAACTTCGGTGAGCAGTCCCACCTGGTTGTGCCACCATCCCGCCCACGCCATGGCGCCCTGCCAGAAGTTGGTGTAGGTAGCGTTGAAGATGATCCCGCTCTTGCCCTCGGCTTCCAGGGCGGCGGCCTGCGCCTGGCCGAAGAGTCCGTTCAGCCGATAGATCAGCGGGTCCACGTTGGGGTTGATGGGGTCGGTGGCCGGCATGGTGAAGATGCGCGGACCGCTGGCGCCCTGCTGGTGTTCGTCGAGCCAGATGGAGGGGAACCACTCGTGCCATAGCACCTGGGCGG
>JAPKZC010001086.1 GCA_026394025.1 Candidatus Solibacter sp. | reverse complement strand
CCCGCGGCAAACCGCTTGCCCTGGTTGGCAGGCAAAGCAACTTGTGCGCACCAGCTAAACGCCGGTCAGGCCAGCAATGAAATCACGGAACTTAGACCCTCATTTTTGCGCCAGAAAGTAACTAAGGGTCATGCCGGTGGGTTTGACTTACCAGCCGACTGGGATTCCCAAGGACAAGCGGCCCATCCCGGCAGCTAGCGGGCTTCTGGCTGTCGATAAATCCGTGCTGGCGTGCGGATATGGGACATCCCGCCCTCAGCTCGGGCAGCTACTTTTCTTCGCCCTGCGTCACCAGCGTCCCGAAACGTTTCCCGATGGCAAGCGCCGGATCGATCGGCACGTCCACGGGACGGCAATCGGGTGCGATCGAGATCGTGGGTTTGGGCGCAATGCTCTTGCCATTGAACTGGGGCAGCAGCGGGCGCTGGGCCTCCAGCATCTCCGAGCACATCTCCCGGATCTCATGCAGGGTGCAGACGGCGCCGCTCAGCGGGTCCATCGCCACGGCCTGCACCACGCGCTCAGGGTCGCCTTTCAGCGCGGCCTCGGCCGCCAGGGTCTGCACGCTGACATTGCTCATGCACAGTGCGGCGCACTGCGGCGGCAACTCGCCGATCACCGTCGGATGCAGCCCGGCATCGTCGGCGAACGTGGGCACTTCCACACAGCAGCCCTGCGGCAGGTTGGCGATATAGCCGTCATTGCGGACATTTCCCATGAAGCGGGACGGTTTGCCCGTGGCCACCGCCTCCATGATGTACGAGCAGTATTCCACGCTGCGCTTTTCTGTCCGGGTGGATTCGTAAGCCAGTGGATCCTCCACTGCGTACTTGTCCGCCACCAGGCGGCACCAGTTGAGATATGCGCCAGATTCACCCCCGAATGCCGGCTCGTCGCAGTACAGCTCGAGAGCCCTGCGGTTCTTGCGGAACCACGGGATGTACTCGCTCAGGTGCCCGGTGCTCTCGGTCATGAAGTACCCGAAGTGGCGGAACACCTCGCCGCGCACCTTTTCGTTTTTGTAGTACTCGGGCTTCTCGAAAACCTCCCGCAGCGTGGGGTAGAGGTCGCGGCCCTTGTGCTCCAGGCGGAGGAACCAATCCATATGATTGATGCCGCCGCAGGTGTAGGTGATCTCCTCCTTTGGCACGCCACAATAGCCGGAGATCAGGTCGAGCGTGGTCTGCACTCCGTGGCACAGGCCCACGAACGAGACGTTCGATGCCTTGCCCAGAGCCAGGCAGTTGGCGGCCATCGGGTTGGCATACTGGAGCATAATCGCGCCAGGCTTGGCGAGTTCTTCCATATCGCGGGCCGTCTCCACCAGAACCGGAATCGTGCGCAGCCCGCGAAAAATGCCCCCCGGGCCGAGCGAGTCTCCAATGCACTGGTCGATGCCGTACTTGAGCGGGATATGGTAGTCCTGCGCAAACATCTCGACCCCGCCCACCTGAATCATGATCACCACAAAATCGGCGTCACGGATGGCTTCGCGGCGGTCGAGAGTGGCCCAGACGCTGCCCGCCAGCCCGTTATCGGCGATCATGCGCCGCCCGAACGCCTCCATGCGCCGCAGTTTCTCTTCGCTCCGGTCCATCAGGGCGAACTCGGAATCGGCCAGCGCCGGCGTGGACATAATGTCGCTCATCAGCGTCTTACAGAAGACGATGCTGCCGGCGCCGATCATCGCAATCTTCTTGCTCACGGTAGGCTCCTATTTGCGCTTGCTCAGGTTGTGGAACAGGTACAGGCCGGTCTTGCCGGGGGCCACGAAATCCATCGCGCCGTCGCCGTCGTAGTCCGCCGCCGCCAGATGCATGCCCGCGCCCGTCCGGGTACTGTAGTCGATCACGTGCTTGACCCAGGACACCTGCCCGCGCGCGTTCTTGAGGCGTTCGTACCAGTAGATGCCGAGCGGTTCGCGCGCCCCCACATCGTGGTCGTGGGCCATGTAGCGTTTGCCCACCAGAAGGTCCAGTTGGCCGTCTCCGTTTACATCCACCAGGGTATGGGCGTGGGCCTGCGAGTAGGTGTCGTCGATCATGCGCTTGGCCCACTTGCCATCCAGCCGCTGCTCCATCCAGAAGAGTCCGTAGTCGTGGCCCATAGCGGTGACGAGGTCCGCGCGGCCGTCGCCGTTGACGTCCATCACGTGCACAAAGCCGGTATCGCCGAGTTCGAAATCGGGATGCCATTTCCACTCGCCGGCGCGCGGATCGGGGGGAGCTTCGTACCACCCCTTCTGCACGATGATGTCGTTACGGCCGTCGCCGTTCACATCTCCCGCGCCGATGCCGTGGCCGGCGGGCTTGTCGGTGACGACGTGCTTCACGAAGCCGCCATTAGCGGGTTCGTACCAGGCGATGGGGCTCTTGTCGCCCAGGTAGTTGGGCAGGATCTCGCGGGCCTTACCGTCGTTATCCAGATCCACCAGGAACCCGAACTCGATGAAGTAGCCCTTGTCGATCTCATGCGGCTTCCACATGCCTCCGGCCTTGCCCGGGTTCTCCATCCACACCAACTGATTCTTGAAGCCCGCGCAGCTGACGATATCGATGCGGCCGTCGCCGTTCACGTCCAGCGGCAGGTCGGCGAAATTGTCGATGTAGCCATTCACAAACTCGAGTTCGCGGAATTTGTGGGACGCCCACTTCGGGGCTTCGTACCAATACTCGCCGGAGACGATATCGAGCTTGCCGTCGCCGTTGATGTCGGTGAACGCGGCGGTCTCGCTGGCGCCACCGTCGATCAAGGTCTTTTCGAACGGGACCTCGCCGGGGCGCGAGACGCTCCACAGCGCCAGCGCGGCGCCGAGCGCCAGAAGTGAAATCACAATCGTCCTATTCATGCGTGGCTCCTAGACCTTGGGTAGCTCCCAGCCCTTACGCCGCGGCCGGTTGGCCAGGGCATTGGCTTCGGCGTCCCCTACGAAGACTTCCTTCACCGGATCCCACTTTAGGCGGCGGTTCAACCGGCGGGTGATGTTCACCAGGTGGCAGACCGTGATCGAGCGGTGGCCAATCTCCACATCCGCGTTCGGCATCTTGCGCGAAACGATGCACTCCAGCCAGTGGCCCATGTGGAACTCGGCCTGCCACAACGCCACTTCGTCGCGCCACTTCTGGACTTCCTCCCGGGGCGGCAGGTCCACCGTGACGCCCGGCGCATCCAGTTTGAAGTTATTGCGCCAGATGTCGATGGAGCCCTTCTCGCCGATAAAGCGGCCGCCGGCCTGCAAGTCGCTGTGCGGCAGGTCCAGTTGCACCGCCACGCCATTGGCGTAGCGGAAGCCGACGGCGCCCCTGAGGCCGCCCTCGATGGGCCAGAACTCCACCGGACCGGTCAGGCTCATCCCCAGCGGCCACTGGATCTGGTCCAGGCCGTGACCTCCCCAGTTCGTGGTGTCGCCGCCGGAGTAGTCGATAAACGACATCCACTTCGAATCGGGGAATACCTGGCTGGAATACGGACGCGCCGGGGCCTGCCCCAGCCAGGAGTCCCAGTTCAACTTCTCGGGAACCGCCTCCTGGGGAAAGTCGCGCATGCGGCCCGGGGCGCCGTAGCAAACGCCGTGCACCAGGCTGATCTTGCCCAGCTTGCCGGAGAGGATCAGGTCGCAGGCGATCTGGTTCATGCGCATAGACCGCTGCTGGGTACCCACCTGGACGATGCGTTTGTACTTGCGCGCCGCTTTCACCAGCACCCGCCCTTCGGCCGGGTACAGCGTGAGCGGCTTTTCGGCGTAGACATCCTTTCCCGCCTGGCAGGCGTGAACGCACGGCAGCACGCGGCCGTGATCGGTGGTAGCCACGATGACGGCATCGATATCTTTGCGGTCCAGAATCCTGCGATAGTCCTGGTAGATATCCCAGGTGACCTTGCGCTTGGCCGTGGCCGCCTCGCAGCGGGAGAGGGAACAGTCCGCCAGCGCCACAACCTGGCCCGGTTTCGGAAGCTGGTCGATCAGCAGGCCGGCGCGATTGCCCACGCCGATGACGCCGATCCGGATGCGGTCGTTGGGGCCGGGGCGCTTGCGCGCCCCGAGCGCGTGGCCGGGAACGAGGTACGGAAGGGCCGCTCCGGCCGTAATCCCGGCCCGCGCCAGGAATGCGCGGCGGGAGACATCTTCTTTCGCGATCATAGACTCTCTTTCGACGACTGCGACGGCCACCGTCAGTCAGAACTGCAACCGCACGGACATCGACATCTGTCGCGGCGCGCGCGCCGCGTTGTACCGGCCCAGGTTGGAGTTGGTCTGCACCAGCACGCCATTCTGCCAACTGCTCAGATCGTACGACGGCGAGATGTTATAGCCGCTCATCTGCGTGTGGTTGAAGATGTTGTACATCTCCGCACGGAACAGGATAACGCGGCTCTCGCGCTTGAGCGGGAATTTCTTCGAGAAGGTCACGTCCCAGTTGT
>JAPKZC010001146.1 GCA_026394025.1 Candidatus Solibacter sp. | reverse complement strand
GTCCTTCTGGCGCTCGCCCAGATAGGTCAGGCCGAGCGTGGCGCCCTCCCGCGAGAACGCCTGGGCGATTGCATAGGCCAGACTCCACTTGTTCGCAATTCCCAGGATGAGGGCGAACTTGCCCTCCAGCAGTTTGGACATGAATAACTATAGTGTATCGAACTCGGGGGACAGGCATACGCGCTTCGCGAATCAGCCAGGCGCCAAGCCGTCCGCCGGTTAACTTCAGAGGGTACCAAAACCCTGCCCCGGTACCCGAACGGTACTCACTAGGAGGCCCGGCAACTTACGCTTCCCTCCGCCGCCCACTTATGCTGGCTCTCATGGTAACGAAGAGGTTCATCTTACTCGCCCTACTGGCCGTCTGTCCGGCCCTGGCAAACACTATTATTGTCGTCGGGACCCATAACAGCCTGGGACAGACCACCTGGATCAACGAGACCGCGCCCGGCGGCACACCAACCAACCTGGCAGCGTGGGCGGGCGGCAT
Organism: Candidatus Solibacter sp.; assembly: GCA_026394025.1. Taxonomy (GTDB): domain Bacteria; phylum Acidobacteriota; class Terriglobia; order Bryobacterales; family Bryobacteraceae; genus Solibacter. Next base: position 6,916 of record JAPKZC010001146.1, on the reverse strand, counting down.
CGACATCAACATCGACGGCTACTCCCGCGTGGTCTTCTGCGTGGACCTGTTCACCGACATCAACGCATCCACCTACAAAAGCGTCCTGGGCCCCCCCGATACCGACCGGCTCAAACGCGTCGGCTGGCTGCTGCAAAACCAGTTTCCCACCGACGCAGCTCACGGCGCTGCCTTCCAACTCGCCATATGGGACATCATGCACGACACCCCCGATGGATTCGACCTCGGCTCGGTCAGAAGATCCACCGACTCCAGGAACCCCACCAGCGACGCCGTCATCAACTACGCCCTGCAATACGAAACCGCCAGCGTTGGCAAGAGCAGTACCCACGCCGTCGTCTACCACAACAGCCTGAACGGCGTCCCCGTGCAGACCCTGATAGGCTCCTGGCCTAACGATGGCGGACCGGTGGACGCAACTCCCGAACCGGCCGCCAAAGTGCTGATCGTGAGCGGCCTGGCGCTGATGGGGCTGAGCCGCGTGCACCGTGGCCCCCAGAGTTAGTTAAGTTAGCGCAGTCCCACCGGCCTTCCCCCCTCCTCCTTGCTGCGCTGCGCAGCGTCCATGAAAGCGAAGATTTCCAACGTGTCCTCGTTTGCCACAGGCGGCTTTCCGGTCTGGAAAAACTTCACAATCTCCACCACCAGGGGCCGGTAATCGGTAGCTGCCGCCGCCTTCGGATGGCTCTCCACAGATTCCCTGCCACGAAACGCCACGGCGCCGTAATCGCTATAGGGCCGGACCGCGTTCACCGTGCCGATGCGCCCGTCCTTCCAGCGCCCGACGATCACGTCCGCCTCCTTCCCCGCAGTGCGCGTCACGCTCTCGCACCCCGTCCCCATGATGGTATAGAGCAGTTCCACGGGATGGATGGCGTACCAGGCCAATTCCAGCGGATGATGGGCCTCGAACGGCCCCGGACCCCAGGTGGTGGCGCCGGTCAGTCCGGGCAGCTTCATGGCCGCTCCGATAGCCCCGAAGCGCAGGCTGGACGAACTGAACCACGGCACGCCCGCCGCTTTGGCCAGGCGCGCGATTTCACGCGCATCGTCCAGCGTCGCCGCCAGCGGCTTATCGATGAATAGCGGCTTGTGCGCCGCGATCACGGGCCGCGCCTGCTCCAGGTGCACGCGCCCGTCCAGGCTGGAGAGAAGCACCACGTCCACCTTGGAGAGAAGGGTGGGGAGGTCGGGGACAATTTCCACGCCGTACTGCGTCTTTATCTCCTCGGCGAACTTATCAACCCGCCCGATGCTATCCGCGATGTCCGGGCTGCCCCCCTTGTAGGCCGCCACCACACGCGCGCCCGCGACGTGCTCCGCCGCGTTGGGGTCGCCATTCAGCAGCTTTGCAAACGCGGGCACGTGCGAGGTATCGGTGCCGATCACGCCTACGCGCAAATCCGCGGCCGGCGCGCAGAGGGCGACGGCCAACAACACGAGAATTGATTTCACGTCCGCATTGTACACTGGGGGAACGAGGCATGGACCTCACCACTCCCCTTACCTACGTCAAAGGAATCGGACCGGTCCGCGCGGCGATGCTCGAAGCCAAAGGTCTCACCACGGTGGAAGACCTGCTGGGCTACGTGCCATTCCGCTATGAGGACCGCAGCAACATGAAGCCGATCGCCCAGCTTGCGCCGGGCGAGATGGCCACCGTGATCGCGGAGGTGCGCGCGGTCAAAATGAGCGGATTCAAGCGGCGTAGCCTGGGGATGTTCGAAACCCGCTTCACCGATTCCTCGCGCGCCATTCTGGTGGGCAAGTGGTTCCACGGCGGCTACCTGGCCAATGTGCTGGCCGAAGGGATGAAAGTGGCGCTCTTCGGCAAGGTGGAATTCGATAGCTACGCCGGCGAGCTCACCATGCTCCACCCGGAGTTCGAAATTCTCTCCGGTGACGAGGAGGAGGGCGAGGCCACGCTGCACGTGGGGCGCGTCGTGCCGATCTATGAAGGCACGGGCAAGCTGACCACCAAAATACTACGGACCCTGATGCACCGCATCCTGCAGGCGATTGAGCCGGTGGACGACGCGCTATCGCAATTCCTGCGCGACTACCTCAAGATGCCGGACCGCTGGACCGCGCTGCGCGACATCCACTTCCCGCAGCCCGAGACCGACCTGCGCCTGCTGAACGCCTTCCGCACACCCGCGCAGTTCCGCCTGATCTACGAGGAGTTTTTCTGGCTGGAATGCGGCGTGGCTCTCAAGCGCAGTAAGGCCCGCGCCGTCCCCGGCATCGCGTTCGAACTTAACGAGCGTGTGCGCGAGCGCGTGAAAGCCATGCTGCCGTTCAAGCCGACGGGTGCGCAGAAACGGGTGCTCAAGGAGATCGCCGACGATATGGCCGCGGCGCATCCGATGAACCGCCTGTTGCAGGGCGACGTGGGCAGCGGCAAGACCATCGTGGCCGCCGAAGCGGCGGTGATCGCCATCGAAAACGGTTATCAGGTGGCGGTGCTGGCGCCGACGGAGATCCTGGCCGCGCAGCACAGCTTCACCTTCAAGCAGATTCTCGGCAAGCTGGGCTACGTCACCGCCCTGCTGACCGGCAGCTTCACCGTCAGGGAAAAGGTGCAGCTCAAGAGACTGCTGTCGGAAGGCCTGGTGCACGTCGCCATCGGGACACACGCGCTGATCCAGAAGGATGTCGAGTTCAAGAATCTGGGTCTCGCCATCATCGATGAGCAACATCGTTTCGGCGTCTTGCAGCGCCTCGGACTGATGCAAAAGGGCGTGACCCCGGACGTCCTGGTGATGACCGCGACGCCGATTCCGCGCACGCTCGCCCTGACGATGTACGGCGATCTGGACGTCAGTGTGATCGACGAGATGCCGCCCGGGCGCAAGCCCATCGTGACGAAGCATTCCACCGCGGACCACATTGAGCAGGTCTACAGTTTCATGAAGGCGCAGATCGACGAAGGGCGGCAGGCGTACGTGGTCTACCCGGTGATCGAGGAATCCGAGACGCAGGCGATGAAGGCCGCGCAGAAGGAGTACGAGCACCTCTCGCGCGAGGTCTTCCCGGACACGCCGGTGGGCCTGATGCACGGACGCCTGGGCGCCGATGAGAAGGAATCCGTGATGCAGCGCTTCAAGGAAGGGCAGATCAAGATACTGGTCTCTACGACAGTGATCGAAGTAGGTGTGGACGTTCCGAACGCCAGCGTGATGGTGGTGGAACAGGCCGAGCGTTTCGGCCTGGCGCAATTGCACCAACTGCGCGGCCGCGTGGGCCGTGGCGCGGCGCAAAGTTACTGTCTGCTGGTGACTGACAAGATGAACGACACGGCGCGGGAACGCATACGCACGCTGGTGGAATCCACAGACGGCTTCTATATTTCGGAGATGGATTTGAAGCTGCGCGGTCCGGGGGAATTCTTTGGGACCAAACAATCCGGCCTGCCGAGCCTGCGCATCGCCAACATTCTGCGGGACACGGAGATCCTGGAGATCGCGCGGCGCGACGCGGTGGATTTCATCGCGCGCCCGCCCTCGGAAGACCACCTGCGGCGCGCGGTGGTGTACATCCGCGACCACTGGCAGCGCCGCTACGGCCTGGTGACGGTGGGCTGATGCGCGTCATTGCGGGAGAATTCCGATCGCGCCGTCTGGAGAGTATTCCGGGGGATGCCACGCGCCCGACGGCGGACCGCGTGCGCGAGGCGTTGTTCAACATTTTGCAAACGCGGATTGCGGGGGCGAGCTTCGTGGACGCCTATGCGGGGACGGGTGCGGTGGGCATCGAGGCGTTGAGCCGCGGCGCGGCGCACGCCTGGTTCCTAGAGCGCGACCGGCGGGCGCTGGACGCGATCCGGAGGAATCTGGCGTCGCTCGGGGCGGAGCGGCGGGCGACCATTCTGCCGGGGAAGGTGTTGGTCACGCTGGAGCGCTGCCCGGGCGGGATTGTGTTCCTGGATCCGCCCTACGACCTGGAGGACGAATACACGGGCGCGCTGGGGTTGCTGGGCGAAAAGCCGCCGGCGCTGACCATCGCGCAGCACTCGGTACACCTGATGCTGAAAGATGCGTATGGCGGACTGCATCGGACGCGGCTGGTCAAGCACGGGGATAATGCCCTGAGTTTTTACGCGGCAGCGGAGTGAAGGCGCCCTGGCGAGACATAAATGTCTCACTTTTTGGAGTAGATTTGCTGAAACTAAAAGAATTAAGTCCAAAGAGGTGAGACAAATCTGTCTCAACTTGCTGTTTTTTTCAACAGAAGCACCGGGGAGATACACCTTCCCCCTCTATTCAGAATAGCACGCCGGGGCGCTGGCAGAGGCTGAAGCTGATATGGTAAACACAATGAACCGACGACAGATGCTGGCGACAATGGTGGGCGCTCCCGCCCTGACCGCAGCCGCGGCCGGCAAACGCCGCAATGTGATTTTCATTCTCAGCGACGACCATCGCTATGACGCGCTCGGCTTCCTCAAGGCGCAGCCTTGGCTGGAGACGCCGCAACTCGACCGTATCGCGCGGGAGGGCGCGTATTTCAAGAATGCGTTCGTCACCACGGCGTTGTGCAGCCCCAGCCGGGCGACGATTCTGACTGGTGCGTACGCCCATCGCCACCGCATTGTGGACAACAACACGCCGATTCCGAAGGGAACCGTTTTCTTTCCCTCCCATCTGCAGAAGGCCGGGTACAAGACCGGGTTTTTCGGGAAATGGCACATGGGTGCGGAGACCGATGAGCCCAAGCCCGGGTTCGACCAGTGGGTGAGTTTCCGCGGGCAGGGCACGTATCTGCCGAATCCGAACGGCCTGAACGTGAACGGTAAGAATGTGCCGCAAAAGGGCTACATCACCGACGAGTTGACGGACTACGCGCTCGACTGGATGCGCACCCTGCCCAAGGAGCAGCCCTACTTCCTGTACCTCTCGCACAAAGCGGTGCATGCCGAGTTCGAGCCCGCCGAGCGCCACAAGGGCCGCTACCGCGACGCCAAGTTCGTCTATCCGCCCACCATGGCGGCGGAGGGCGAGATGGCGCAGCACCGGCCGATGTGGGTGCAGAACCAGCGCAACTCCTGGCACGGAGTGGATTACTCGTACCACTCCACGCTGGATGTGGGTGAGTACTACAAGCGGTACGCGGAGACCCTGCTGGCGGTGGACGAGAGCGTGGGCCGCGTCTTCGAGGAACTGAAACGGCGCGGCGAGTTGGAATCCACGCTGGTGATCTACATGGGCGACAACGGCTTCGCTTTTGGAGAGCACGGTTTGATCGATAAACGCACGGCCTACGAGGAATCGATGCGCGTGCCGCTGCTGGCGCGCTGCCCGGAGCTGTTTCCGGGCGGCCGCACGGTGACGGAGGTGGTGGCCAATCTGGATATCATGCCGACGGTGCTGGACGCGGCGGGAGTTACGCCGCCGAAAGGTGTCGACGGCCTGAGCTGGCTGCCGCTGATGCGCCAGCAGAAGGTGGAGTGGCGCAAGGAGTTCCTTTACGAGTACTACTGGGAGCGCAACTTCCCGCAGACGCCCACGATGCACGCACTGCGCGGAGGCCGGTACAAGTTCATCCGCTACCAGGGCATCTGGGACGTGGACGAGCTTTACGACATGCAGGAAGATCCGCTGGAGAGCCGCAACCTGATCGCCAATGAAAAGTACGCCGGGCTGATCCAACAGATGCGGGAGCGGTTGTTCGACGTGCTGGAGCACACCGGCGGCATGGAGATCCCGCTGCAACGGGATCGCGGGGCTCAGCAGAACCTGCGCAATCCGGAGAAAGCCAAGGCAGTGGATTTCCCCGAGGAACTGAAGCGGACGCCGGCCCGGCAACGCAACTGAGCGGACCGGCGTGCGGCCGCTGGCCGGACGGGCGCCTTACTTGCGGCGCATCGGGGGGCGGGCGTTGATGACGGGGATCAGGCTGTTGCGCGGATCGGAGGCGGGCGGGCGTCCCTTGTGGGCGGCCAGTTCGCGGTTCAATGTGGCGACAAACTCCTGGATCTGCGATTGCATGTCGCTCATTTTTTCGCGCATGTTCAGGATGATCTCCACGCCGGCGAGATTGACGCCGAGATCGCGCGTCAAGTGCAGGATCACTTCCAGGCGTACCAGATCTTCCGGGGTATACAGGCGTGTGTTGCCTTCACTGCGTGAGGGCTTCAGCAGGCCTTCGCGCTCATAGAGGCGGAGCGTTTGGGGATGGATCTCGTACTGCTCCGCGACCACGGAGATCATGTAAGCGGCTTTGGATTTCACCTTTGCCATATCAGACCTTGGCCCACATTTCGGCGCGCGGGTCCTCGGGGTGAAGCTTGGCCATCTCGCGCAGCAGTTCGCGGGTGCGCTCGTCGCGCGGTTCGGGTGCGGTGATGGCGACTTCCACGATCTGGTCGCCGCGTTGGTTGGTGCGCAAGTTGAGCACGCCCTTGTCGCGCAAACGGAAGCGCTGGGCGTTGGTGGTGCCCTGCGGGATCTTCAGCAGGGTGCGGCCATCAATGGTCGGCACTTCGATTTTCGCGCCCAGAGCGGCCTCCCAGACGGCGACGGGGACGGTGATTTCAATATTGTCCCCTTCGCGATGGAAGAACGGATGAAGTTCCACTTTGGTGGTGATGTAGAGATCGCCCGGAGCGGCGCCCATGGTGCCGGCGTTGCCTTTGCCGGGGACGCGCAGCCGGGAACCGTCGCGCGCACCTGGCGGAATGCGGATTTCCACGTTCTCGGTGTGGGTGACGCGTCCCTCGCCGCCGCAACCGGGACAGGCATTGCGCAGCTTGCCGGTGCCGCCACATCGCGGACAGGTGAGGTTGAACTTCATGGCGCCGGCCATCTGGCTGACGTGTCCCGAACCCTTGCACTGCTGGCAGGCGGATTCGCCGCCGCCAGAGGAACCGGAGCCGCGGCAGGTATCGCAGACGTCGTAGCGGTTGATATTGACGCGT
>JAPKZC010000864.1 GCA_026394025.1 Candidatus Solibacter sp. | reverse complement strand
CACTCGTTTCCAGTTCTTCCCAACCTGAATCAGTAACTCCGCGGGCGCGTTCTTGAGTAACAGTTCTTTCACCTTCTCGCCGTTGATCTGCACGGAGCCTGCCTTGATTTTGCGTGCCGCATCGCTTACCGATTCGGCGAGCCCCACGCGCGCCAGCAGTTTGTCCACACGAATGGCGCCATCCGCGCGCAGGCCCGGGGGCTCGGGCACGGTGGGTATATCCGCGGGGATTTCCTTCCGGCGCACCACCGCGTTAAAAACCGCGGCCGCGGCATCGGCGTCCGCCGCCGAGTGGAAGTCGGTGACGATGATCTTGCCCAGCGCCACCTTGGCATCCATGGGGTGCATGGATGTCTTCATGCCCTCAATCTCGGCCAGGCTGCGATCCGTGAGCAGTTCGTAGTAGCGCCACATCAGGCAGTCGGAGACCTGCATCACTTTGCGGAACATGACGTCGGGCGCTTCGGTGATGCCGATGTAATTGCCCAGCGATTTCGACATCTTGTTGACGCCGTCCAGGCCTTCGAGGATGGGCACCATGGCCACGATCTGCGGCGCCTGGCCGTAATCGCGCTGCAATTCGCGGCCTACCAGCAGATTGAATTTCTGGTCCGTACCGCCCATTTCCACGTCGGATTCCAGCGCCACGGAATCGTACCCCTGGGCCAGCGGGTACATCAATTCGTGCAGCGAGATGGGGGCGTTGGCGGCCATGCGCTTGGCGAAATCGTCGCGTTCCAGCAGGCGGGCGACGGTGTATTTGCTGGTCAGGCGGATGACTTCTTCCCACTTGAGCGGGGCCAGCCAGTGGCTGTTGAAGCGGACTTCGGTCTTCTTTGGGTCGAGGATCTTGAAGACCTGCTGCTTGTAGGTCTCGGCGTTCCGCTCGATGGCCTCAGTGGTCATGGGCGGGCGCGTGGCGTTGCGGCCGGTAGGGTCGCCGATCATGCCGGTCATGTCGCCGATCAGGAAAATGACCGTGTGGCCCAGGTCCTGGAAGTGCTTCATCTTGCGCAGGAGCACGGCGTGCCCCAAATGGAGGTCTGGCGCGGTCGGGTCGAAGCCGACTTTGATGCGCAGTTTGCGGCCGGTTTTGGCGGACTGTATCAGGCGTTCGCGCAGGTCTTCTTCGCGGATGATCTCCGCCATGCCTTTGCGCAGGTAAATGAGTTGTTCGTCGATGGTCATGTGCTGAGCGCAGTGTTGAGATCTTCGGAGAACTTTTGGATGGTTTCCACCTGTTCCGCGGTCGCCGGGGTCTCGCCGCCCTTGGCCGCGAGATAGGGCTGTCCGTCGCGCCATACCAGGTACGCCAGGCCCTGCTCCGTCATTATTCCGGTGCTGCCTTGCGTGCCGCCGACCGCCGCGATACAGTCGGCGCGCATGTAAATGGATACCGCGGGGCCTTCCACCATGAGGCGGATGTTCAGGTCGTCAAGCCGGCTCACATCTTGTAGCGGCCCAGGTCCTCGTCGTTGAGGCCTTCCAGCCAGCGCCGCAATTCTTCGTTATTCACCTTGTCGGAAACAGTGGCTGCCAGTTTCGACGATTTGAGCACGGTCTCTTCCACGTAGATGGGGCAATCCAGACGGAGCGCCAGGGCGAGCGCGTCACTGGGGCGCGAATCCACGCTGATCAGGTCGCCGTCGCGGTCGAGCCAGATCACCGCGTAGAAGGTATCGTCCTTGAGTTCAGAGACCACCACCTTGCGCACGCCGGTGTTGAGGCCCAGCAGCAGGGTCTTGATCAGGTCGTGGGTCATGGGACGCGGCGTCGAAACCTTTTCGATTTCGAGAGCGATCGCGTTCGCCTCATACACGCCGACCCAGATGGGGAGCACGGTGTTGCCATTGATATCCTTCAGGATGACAATGGGCATGTTGGTCACGGGATCCATCATCAGCCCGCGAATTTTCATTTCGACTTCCATTATTTGCGGTCCTCCCCCACCCTGATTACACCACACATGCGCTCTCGCCCACTAGCGAGTTGGGGCCGGCGCGCGTGACCCGGACGGAGAGGTACTTGCCCGCCAGGTCGTTTCCATTGGTGTCGGGGTGCGAAAAGTTGAGCGTGCGGTTGCAGGTGGTGCGGCCAATCCACTGGCCCAGCGCCTGATTCCGCCCTTCCACCAGCACTTCCTGGTTGCCGCCGATCAGTTCCGCATTGCGCCGGATCTGAATCGCGCGCTGCTTCTCCTGGAGCGTCAGCAGGCGGCGCTGCTTTTCTTCCTCCGGGATGCGGTCTTCCATGCGGGGCGCGGCAGTGTTGGGGCGCGGCGAGTATTTGAAACTGAAGAGGGAATCGTACTGCACTTCGTCGAGCAGATCGAGCGTCTGCTGGAAATCGCCATCGGTCTCGCCGGGGAAGCCGACGATGATGTCGGTGGTGAGCGAGTAGCGGCGCCTGGCATTCCGGATCCACTCAATGCGGCGCAGGTATTCCTCACGAGTGTAGAGGCGGTCCATGGCGGCGAGCACGCGGGAGGAACCCGATTGCACCGGCAGGTGGATGTGATCGCAGATGGCGGGGTTGGCGTCCATGGCATCCACAATGCCGCGCACGAAATCGCGCGGATGGCTGGTGGTGTAGCGCACGCGGCGCATCCCGGGGATCTCGGCGACGCGCCCGAGCAGCGTGGCAAAGTCCCATCCGGCGGGCGAGGGATCGCGGTAGCTGTTGACGTTTTGGCCGAGTAACTGGACCTCGGTGTAGCCCTTTTCGGCAAGCCCGCGGGCCTCGGCCATGACGCTCTCACTGGTGCGGCTGCGCTCCGGTCCGCGAGTGAAGGGCACCACGCAGTAGGCGCAGGATTTGTCGCAGCCCTCGATGATGGTGAGGTAGGCGCGGTGCGGGTTGTCGCGGCGCGTGAACGGCGTGTCGAAGGCTTCGGCGTTGTCGAAGCTCAGGCCGGTGACGCGGCGGTTGCCGCTTTCCAGTTGGACCAGCATTTCGCCGAGATGGGTATAGCTGGCCGAGCCGGCAACCAGCGAAACGTGCGGCGCACGGTCGAAGATCTTTTCCCCTTCCTGTTGTGCGACGCAGCCCAGCACGCCGAAAATCTTGCCCTTCATCCCTTCACGTTTGAAGTTCTGCAGGCGGTTGAAAACCTTCTGTTCGGCCTTGTCGCGGATGCTGCATGTGTTGTAGAGGACCAGCCCCGCGTCTTCCGGCGTCGCCACCTGCGCATAGCCCTCAGACAACAGAGTGCCGACGACTTTTTCGGAGTCGTGAGCATTCATCTGGCAGCCGAATGTTTCGATGTAGAAGGTTTTCCCAGACACTGTAATTCTATTGTAGAGGACGGGAGGGCGCTAGAGTCTGACCCACACTGGCAGCGGCACTGCGCGCCACACTACGGTACCGTCTTTTGCGGTCAGGACGAGGCGATGGCCGTTTCCAGAGTTATCGTAGACCTTGGCGGTGTCGGTCGATCGGATTGCGATGGCGGCATTGGCCATCCCCCGCTTGTATCGCCGCTTCACATCGACATCCGGAATGACATGCCCTCCCTTTGCTACGCGATCGCGTACTCGCGCAATGCACCGTTCGGCACTGTCGAGTCCGACAAGGACAAGGTGGATCTCATACCCGCGGGATTTGGCCGTGGCGATCAGGTTTAGCGTACCCTTCCCCGCCAGAGTAGTCTCGACCGCGAAACTGACTCCGGAGGCGAGATAGCTGGCGATTCTCCTTAAGACTTCCCGGCCGGCCGCTAAGGCTGCGGCGGACGGATTCATCGGATTCAGGACGCGTGCGACTGCATCCGGATCCAGTAACCGATCTCGCCCATCAAAATCAACCGACCGGGTGAGCGTGGACTTGCCAGAGCCGTTCGGACCGGCAATCATCGTCAGGAGGGGCACGCAGTCTCAGGCAGCTCTTTGCTTCACTTCGCGGAGAATCTCGTAGTTCTCGCCGGACGGGGCTCCAGGAATCCAGCGGATCTCGAATCTTCGCCCATCCGGCTGCTCCATCACGTCTAGACCTTCGTCGTCAAGATAGAAGACAGAGAGCCCGGCTGCTAGCGTCTCCTCGAAGGCTCTGCGGCCAGCGGCACGCACCGCGTCGTCGAATTCCTTGCTGGCGAAATCGTAGGCGGCCATACTTAGATTGTACACACCATATGTCTTCACATTCTTCGCCTTCGGCGGCACAACCGCGTCTTTCGCAGCTGTGGCCATCCCGGACATCACACTCTCCTCCGCGCCGACGTTGATCGCTAAACCGTAGGAGCATTCCGGCCCGGACGCGCTTTGCTGTCAACACGGACCAGTCTCCCGATTCCGGGCAAGACGAACACGCCGTTCTTCTTGACCTCGTTGACGGCCGTCTGGGCAAGTGCATCCAACAGGCTCTGCGCCGCTCTCTTGGTTGTCCCGCAGCTGTCCGCGAGAATCTGTGCGATCTGCGTTCGTGTCATCGGCTTCTCGGCCCCATCGTCAACACGGACGAGTCGCCCGATCCCTGGCAAGACGAACACGCCGTTCTTCTTGACCTCGGCGATGGCCGTCTGGGCGAGTGTGTCCAATAGGCTCTTCGCCACTTTCTTAGTTATCTCGCACTCGTCTGCGAGGATCTGGGTGAGCTGTGTTCGTGTCATCGGCTTCTCGGCATCATCGTCAGCACGGACGAGTCGCCCGATCCCTGGCAAGATGAACACGCCGTTTTTCTTGACCTCGGTGATGGCCGTCTGGGCGAGTGTATCCAACAAGGTCTTCGCTACTTTCTTAGTGACCCCGCAGTAGTCTGCGAGGATCTGGGCGATCTGCGTTTTAGTCATCGGCTTCTCTGCTGGCTCGTTGCTTACGGTCCTTTCGGTCGAGACTGCGGAGGTTGGTTCCCCGCAGCGGTTGTCATAGAACTGGCCGAAAAGTATGAACAGTTCCTGGTAGAGTTCGTCCGCCTCATTCTTCGCTGTGCCGTGGTACTTGCGGAGGAGGAAGTTGAGGGAACGAACGGCGAGACCCGCCCGGTCGTCCTTCTGGATCAGATCATGGCAGACTGGGCATGCTGCCCACGCAGGTGGGCCTCCCTATTTCGCTCGGTTGAAGCATGGCTTGTCTCTTCCGCAATGGAGAGCAACTCCCCACAAACTCGACGGGTTCCTCGCCCTCGCCTTCGGTATCGGCATAGCAACCGTCGGTGATAACCAACAATGTCTGCCCAATTGCCAGATCGCGCATGTCCTTCGCTGTGGTGGCAACATCCCCGTCGCATGTATCCCTGGCGAGTTGCGCCAACTCCTCACGCACTTCGATGACCTTGTCTGACAGCCCTTCCGCAAAGAACTCGGGGAGTGCTGGGTAATCCTTCGCGTCGGCGGCGCGCGAGATTTGCCCAAGCCCGGAGATGGTGGCACGCTGGCCCAGCAGTCCGGCTGGGTCTCCGGACCTGTCGATCCACTTTTCGTTGGCCAGATAATAGCTCATGGTATGATCCTTGTCAGCCCAACAAGAGATTCTGCCCAGCGTATTATCGTACATCCGGAGGTCGGCGGAATTGCTGGCGCGAGCCAGTTGGTTCACTATCTGCGTGGGGCGCTACACTTGGATAATGATCCACATATTGGCCGGTGACGCGGCCGGGGATGTCGAATCCGTCCTGCAATCGGGCGTGACGGGCAAGCCTCTGCAGTGGATTGTCCCGAAGAAAGCGCATGCGACTGACCGGGCCTTGTTTCACCTGCCAGGCCGTGGATTTGCGGCCCGTGGCGTTATTGGATGTGAACCACGCGAGTTCAGGTCTGGTCGGTACACTGCAACAGTTCGCGAGATTGTGCTTCTGGCCTCAGCCGTCCCGTTGGCCTTTGTCCGCGAGCATCACCCAGCATGGAAATGGCCCACATACCCGCGAAGCTACACGACAATCGACGGATCTATCGAGAAACGGCTTGAAGAGTTGCTCACCGTCTATCAGACGGCATTCGCAAAACCCCTAACCGAGGGAGGGCCGAGGGCCGCATCGGTCACGGTTTACGAACGGAACCCGATCGCCCGGCAGCGGTGCATCGACCATTACGGGCCCGCGTGTCATGGGTGCGGCTTCTCTTTCGGCGAAACCTACGGTGAAACCGTTGGAGGATATATCCACGTTCACCACCTAGAGGCATTGTCCAACAGAGGCGGTAAGCGGGCAGTCGATCCGGTCAAAGATCTCAGACCGATCTGCCCGAACTGTCATGCGGTTGTCCATCTTCAAACCCCACCGCTGAGCATTATCGAACTGAAGCGGATGCTGAAAAGGCGGCGATCACCTGGCTAGCCCCGCATCTTCCGGCGTGGCCACCTGCGCATAGCCCTCGGAGAGCAGCGTGCCGACGACTTTTTCGGAATCGTGGGCATTCATCTGGCAGCCGAAAGTTTCGATGTAGAAGGTTTTCCCAGACACTGTAGTCCTATTGTACAGGCAGTTGGAATCGCGCCAATCGGGCAGGGCTAGAATGAGAACAGAGCCGAACCTGCCATGCAAGCCGCCGAATTTGACAGTCTGGTCGCAGCCGCGTGCGAACGCATTCCGGCGCGCTTCCGGAAGCGGCTGAAGAATGTCGCCATGATTGTGGAGGCCGAACCCCATCCGGCGCAACTGGCGCGCGGGCGCGTCCCGCGCGGCGGGACCCTGCTGGGCCTCTATGAAGGGCGTCCGCTGACCGCCCGGAGCGTGTTCGACGGGTTCGCGATGCCGGACCGCATCACGATTTTCCAGGGCCCCCACGAGCGCGTGGCGCGCGGTCCCGAGCACCTTGCCAGACTGGTGCAGGAGACAGTCTGGCACGAAGTGGCGCACTACTTCGGACTGAATGAGCGCGAGGTCCGCGCCGCCGAACGCCGGCGGCGGTGACGCAGCGGGCAAAACGCGCTTTTGGGCGCCTGCAGCTGTACGGGGGCACACCCCACATGTATACTCGTGCTTGAGGTGCTATGCCGGCGACGATTTCGAAGTCTATGCAGGCGTCTCAGCGGCGCGAGAGATTTCGCGAGTACATGCGAAAGCTGAATCCGACCGCACCCGCCAGGCTGACCATAGATTCCGGTTTGGTTGTCGAGGATCTGCATGGCTCCTTGTTCAAGACCCTCGCGGCTCGGGCCGATCTGGAACCAGGGAGTCAGCAACTCTTGGTCGGCGGCACAGGGTCCGGCAAGACGACTGAGCTGTTGTTGGCCGAAAAATGGCTAGAGCAACAGGGCCAGACACTCTCACTGTATATTGACATTTCTTTCGAGACTGATCTGTCCGGCCTCAACTCGGGAGCGTTGCTGGCGAGTTTCGGTCTACATCTGGCGAAAGCGTACTCAAGGAGGGGATTTGAAGGTGATCTTGACGCCGCCAGCAAGAGAATACTGAAAAACGCACGGAGTGAAATTGAAGAATTCGCGCGCGGGACAACAAAGACGGTGTGGGTCCGGGACGAGGTTCAAGAATATGACCCTTACGAGCAATATGGACACTATGTGACAGAGAGTGTGCCCGGAAAGCTACAGCCAATCTTCCCGGCACTGCAGCGCGACATCCAGGCCATCCAATTACCCCTTGAGGCTTTCCTCACTGCGGTTCAGGAGCGCTCTCTAGACATCGTTACGATTTTCGATGGGCTGGACCGGTTACCGTCGCCCGACCGATTCTGGACTGTCGTGGACCAGGACTTCCGCGCTCTCCGTCAGATGCGTGTCGGCGTGATGGCAGCGGCGCCCCAGTCGATACTCTACGGCCAGGGTCGCGCAGTTTCAGAGCATTTCGATCGAGTCCATCAAATCAGGGCGCTGAGTCCCGACCCTGAAGCTGGCGGCCATCTGAAATCTGTCTTGTCTCACCGAAGTGGAACGGACATGATGGAGCAGGACGTGGTCGAGCTCATCTGCGAAGGGTCTGGCGGCGTATTGCGGGATCTGATTACCCTGGCGAGGGATGCTGGAGAGGCAGCGTACATCGAAGGGGCCGAACAAATCCTCTTCGAGCACGCGGTCGCCGCGATCAAGCAGTTGGGAGAGTCTTGCCTTCGCGGGCTTGGCCCCGAGCAGATTGGGATCTTGTGGCGGCTGAAGAAGGAGCGTTCCTTTGATGTAGCGGCTAACCCGAACATCGAGTTGCTGGTAACCGGTCGGGTTTTGGAGTACTCGGCGACCGATTTCAGGGTCCATCCTGCTCTTGCGCCGCTGCTCCCAAAGCCGGAGACCAAGTGACGGATTTCCTCACCGAACCCGCGTTTGAAATTGGCCGGCGACTCGACATACGTGGGTCTTCTGCTTGGTTCGTCGTACTGAGGCCGGCCGAGGATGCACTGGAACACTTTGTCACGGATCTCTCTGCGGTTCTCGATCAGCCTGTCAGGGTTGTCCGCAGTTCCGGCTCGTCGTTTGAGAAGCTACGGAGTGACCTCCGTGAATCGTCGATCGATCCGGTTTTGATAACGGATTTGGATGAAGCCGACGCCGAACGGTGGTGCGCGCTGGATGTGAACCGCAGCGCCTGGCTTCGTGAAGGCGCTGTGGTTCTCTGGCTTTCTGCCGCCGGGGTCACGAACCTCTGCTCCTATGCGCCAAACATTAGAAGCATCGTTGGGGGCAGCATCTTCAATCTGGGAACTGACGGCGGAGCGATGACCGCCGCTGAGCGCGATCGGCAGATCGCGGACCTGGAAGCACATTTCGAAATGAAAAGTGCGGAAGTGATCAGGCAGGCAGAATCGGGCGTGCTTCCGACTGAGCCTCATTTCGTGGAGTGGCTCGTTCTCTTGGGGCGCGGGGATTTGGTCTGAATGCCAACCAATGCGCACGAACGGGCGAAGACGCTGGACGGAGGGATCGAGCAGTCTGTCGAAGGACTGGCGTTGCGATCTCTGCGTGACTCGGTCGCCCAAATCCGGACCTACCTACAATGGCAGGATGCTGACCTCGGGCATCGGAACAACGTTGCACGCATCCTCAGGATGGTCGGGAACCATGGCCTGACGTTCATCTCGGTGGGGCCGTCCTTTGACCACGGCCCTACGGAATCGCATTTCAAGTTGGAATCCGGGGCGCGATTGTCATTCGGGATCACACTACGCGAGGCGAATGGCCGCTGCTCGCTGGTCGCATACCGCTTCCATCTGAGCCTGCCTGAAGGTCAGTCTCCGTCGTTCTACCGGTTCGATCTCAACGAGAAGGCTCACGAGACGCCTTTGACTGAGCCGAGATGTCATTATCACCCGGGTGTGGACAAAGTTCGCCTGCCTTGCCCGGTCCTCACCCCACTCGAGGTGTTCGACCGGATTTTCCTGGTCATTGAACCACAACTCCTGGCAGCCATCGAGCCGCCATAAAACCACCTGCTCATAGTCACCTTCTACGCCCGTTGACCGCCCGGAGCGTGTTCGAGCCGTTTGCCATGCCGGACCGCATCACGATCTTCCAAGGCCCTCACGAGCGCATGGCGCGTGGTCCCGAACACCTTGCCAAACTGGTGCAAGAGACGGTCTGGCACGAGGTGGCGCATTACTTCGGTTTGAATGAGCGCGAAGTGCGGGCCGCGGAACGCCGGCGGCGGTAATATTCCCCTACCACCACCTGCTCATGATCACCTTCTGCTCCGTGTAGAAGTTCACGGCGTCCTTTCCGTGCGCGTGCAGGTCGCCGAAGAAGGAGTTTTTCCAGCCGGCGAAGGGGAAGAAGGCCATGGGGGCGGCAACGCCAACGTTGATGCCGACCATGCCGACTTCGCAGCGGGAACTGTACTCGCGGGCGGACTTTCCGCTGGCAGTGAAGATGGCCGTCGCGTTGCCGAAGGGGGAACTGTTTACTAAGTCGATGGCGTCGTCGAGCGTGTTCACGCGGATCACCGAGAGCACCGGGCCGAAAATCTCTTCGCGCGCGATAGTCATTTCGGGAGTTACATGGTCGAAAATGGTGGGGCCGAGGAAGTACCCGCCCTCCGCTCTCCGCTCGCGGCCGTCCACCAGGGGCGTCGCGCCTTCGGCCACGCCTTTGTCGACGTAGCTCTCCACCTTCCTGCAATGCTCGCCGGTCACCAGCGGGCCCATCTCGATGCCGGGCGCTGCGCCATCGCCTACCGCGAGGGACTTGGTGCGCGCCACGAGTAACTCGAGCAGGGGACCGGCGGCATCGCCTACTGGGACCAGCACGCTGCCGGCCAGACAGCGCTCGCCGGCGGCGCCGAAGGCGGAGCCGATGATGGCTTCGACGGTCTTCGGCATGTCGGCATCGGCCATCACGACGAGGTGATTCTTGGCGCCGCCCAGGGCCTGCACGCGCTTGCCTTCGGTGGCGGCGGTGGTGTAGATGTACTTGGCGATCGGGGTGGAGCCGACGAAGCTGACGGCCTTGACCAAGGGGTGGTGGAGCAGTGCGTTGACGCTGTCCTTGTCGCCGTGGATCAGGTTCAGCACGCCCGGGGGGAGCCCCGCATCGTGGAGGAGTTCGATGGCGCGGGTGGGGGTGAGCGGTACTTTTTCCGAGGGCTTGAGGATGAAACTGTTGCCGCAGGCGATGGCAAAGGGGTGCATCCACATGGGCACCATGGCGGGGAAGTTGAACGGGGTGATGCCGGCGCAGACGCCGATGGGCTGGCGGATGGATTTACAGTCGAGCCCGGCGGCGACATCGTTGAGCGAATCGCCCATCATCAGGCTCGGCATGCCGCAGGCGACTTCCACCATCTGGATCATGCGGCGGACTTCCATCCGGGCGTCATCGATGGTCTTGCCGTTCTCGCTGGTGAGGATGGCGGCCAGGTCGTTGGCGTACTTATCGAGCAGCGCCTTATAACGATAGAGCACCTGGACGCGTTCCACGACGGGCACTTCGCGCCATTTGAGGAAGGCGGCGTGCGCGCCGCGGACAGCGCTATCGACGTCGGCGGCGTTGGCGTATGGCACTTCGGCCAACACGGCGCCGGAGGCGGGGTTGGTGACGGTCCCCATGGTGCGGCCTTGCGGCTTCTCCCAGGAGCCGTTGATATAGAACGACACGGTGGCTACTTTCGAATCGAGCGCGATCATGTTCTCTCCCTCCAATGTGGGCTCGCCGGCGGCCGTCTTGGCGCGCGGGTCAAATTCCATTATCGTATCCATCGACGC